>NZ_JBSGZI010000009.1:0-119508 GCF_053610945.1 Streptomyces sp. NPDC054849 | reverse complement strand
CCAGAACCCCCACCGTCACCCTCGCCGCATGACCATCCCAAACAGCCCGATACCCGACACCATGTCCTTGACGAAGGACATAGAGACACCCCCCCGCTAAGCGGCGGAGCGCACGGCCCTCAGGGCCGTCTGCACGCTCGCCTCGATGTCGCGGATCGGGTAGATCACCTCGCGTACCGTGCGGTCGCGGTCGATGACCAGGGTCAGCCGCTTGATCCGGCTCACGCCCGCCGCGCGGAACGTCGGCAGCCGCAGCGCCGCCGTCAGCGCCAGGTCCGCGTCCGAGAGGAGAGGGAACCGCAGACGTTCGTGCTCCGCGAAGTCCCGCTGCTCGTCCGGGCGCTGGGTCGACACCCCCTGCACGGTGGCGCCGGCCGCCGTGAACTCCGCGAGCTGGTCGCGGTACGTGCACGACTCGAACGTGCAGCCCTTGGCCCCCGGGATCCCGGCCCAGCCGGGCGGGTAGGACTCGGCGCGCGAGTACGCGCCCGGGAAGCAGTACAGGACCGTGAACGGGGTGTCGTCCGCCACCGGGTCGCTCAGCTCGCCGAAACGGTCCGGCAGCAGCAGCTGCGGCACGCGGGTGCCGCGCAGCGCGTGCACGCGTTCCGCCTCCCGCGAAGCCTCGTCGGTCGTGGCCGTCATCTCTCCCTCTCCGAGGATCCAGGTGTCCCCCCAGTCCTGGAGGGCGACCAGGACGGGGAGCAGTCCCCGCCCGCGCGGGGTCAGCCGGTACTCGTGCCGCACCGGACGCTCCTGGTACGGCTCGCGCGACAACACCCCGGCCTCCACGAGCAGCTTCAGCCGCTCCGCCAGCACCTTGCGGGACATGCCCAGCTCGCGCTGGAGCTCCTCGAAGCGGTGCAGGCCGCGCGCGGCGTCCCGCACGATCAGCAGCGTCCACCAGTCGCCCACCACGTCGAGGGCCTGGGCGATGGCGCAGTCCGCGTCGCCGAGGTGTGTGCGCTGGGCCATGGGAGCTCCTTTGTCCGTTGACCCAAGGCTGTCATGCTGACATAGTCCGTTCCCAAAGGGAACTTACTCGCCGGATGTGGGGGACACGGGTGTGCTGCAGGGGTTCAAGGACATACCGAGGGTCGTGTGGCTGCTGGCTGCGGGGGTCTTCGTCAACGCCGTCGTCAGCTTCACCTTCGTCTTCGTCTTCCTCTACCTGACCGGCCCACGCGGCCTCAGCGCCGCCCAGGCGGGCCTCGCCAGCGGAATCGCCGGTGTCGGCCTGGTCGTCGGCAACTTCACCGGCGGCTGGTACGGCGACCGCTTCGGCCACCGCCGGGTGCTGCTCGCCGCCTCCATGCTGGGTGGCCTCTCCCTGACGGCGCTCCCGCTGCTGCCCACCCCGCTGCTCTGCGCGGCCCTGCCGCTGGCCCAGTACGCCGCCGGCGTGATCCGGGCCGCCAACGCCGCCCTGATCGCGGTCACCGTCCCGGAGGGAGCCCGCCGCCAGGCCTTCGCCGTCGTGCGCTGCGTGTCCAACGGCGGATTCACCCTCGGGCCGCCGCTGGGCGCGCTCGTCGCCACCGGCTTCTCCTACGACTGGCTCTTCGTCGGCGACGGCATCGGCACCCTCTTCTTCGCCTTCTGGACCGCGCGGGTCGTCCCGGCACGCGGTGCCACCCGTGGGGCCGCCGTGCCCGCCGCGGCCCCGGACGGGGGTCAGGGCCGCGGCGAGCACGGCGTCTGGCGCGAACTGCGGGCCCGCCCCGCCCTGCTGGTGATGCTCGGCGCGATCCTGGTGACCGACGTCGTCTACCGCCAGCAGTACTCCACCTTCCCCGTCTTCCTCGCCGACCACGGCCTGGACGCGCGTGCGTTCGGGCTCGTCATCGCCCTCAACGGAGGGGTGATCCTGCTGCTGGAGCTGCCCGCCGCGGTCGCGCTGCGCAAGCGGCCGGCGCCGGCGGTCGTCGGCACCGGGCTGGTGCTGGTCGGGGCCGCGTACGGGGTGCTGCTGCTCGGGGCCGGGATCGCGACCGCCGTCGTGATGATGGTGCTGCTGAGCCTCGGGGAGATCCTCTACAAGACCACCGCCACCGCCTACGTGGCCGACGAGGCGCCGGAGCACGCCATCGGGCGGTTCCAGAGCCTGTACGCGGGGGTCTCGGTCAGCGGGGTCGTCCTCGGCCCGCCGCTGGGCGGGGCGTTGTACTCCGCTGCGCCCGGGCTGCTGTGGCCGCTGTGCGCGGTGCTGGCGGCGGGGGCGGGCGGGGCCGTCCTGTGGACACACGTCCGGCAGCGCCGGCACGCGTTGCGGTCGGCGCGACCGGCGCGACCGGCACATGAGACCGGTTCGCAACCGAAGGCCGTCGCCGGTTAGGTTTCGGATATGACTGCTACGCGTACCACCGGCGCCGTCGCCGCCGGACTTGCCACCCTCACCGCCGACGGCACCGTCCTCGACACCTGGTTCCCCGCCCCCGAGCTGGTCGCCGAGCCCGGCCCGGCCGGCACCGAGCGCCTCACCGCCGAACAGGCCGTGGAGCACCTCGGCGCCGCCGCGGCCAAGGCGATCCGCACGGACGCGGTCCGCGGCGTCGAGGTCGTAGCCGTCCGCACGGTCATCGCCTCCCTGGACGACAAGCCGCTGGACGCGCACGACGCGTACCTGCGCCTGCACCTGCTCAGCCACCGCCTGGTCAAGCCGCACGGCCAGAACCTCGACGGCGTCTTCGGCCTGCTGACCAACGTCGCCTGGACCTCGCTGGGCCCGGTCGCGGTCGACCAGGTCGAGACCGTCCGCCTCAACGCGCGCGCCGAGGGCCTGCACCTCCAGGTCACCTCGATCGACAAGTTCCCGCGGATGACGGACTACGTCGCCCCCAAGGGCGTGCGCATCGCCGACGCGGACCGCGTCCGCCTCGGCGCGCACCTCGCCGAGGGCACCACCGTCATGCACGAGGGCTTCGTCAACTTCAACGCAGGCACCCTCGGCACCTCCATGATCGAGGGCCGCATCTCCGCGGGCGTCGTGGTCGGCGACGGCTCCGACATCGGCGGCGGCGCCTCCACCATGGGCACCCTGTCGGGCGGCGGCAAGCAGATCATCTCGATCGGCGAGCGCACCCTGGTCGGCGCCGAGGCCGGCGTCGGCATCGCGCTGGGCGACGAGTGCGTCGTCGAGGCGGGCCTGTACGTGACCGCGGGCACCCGCGTGACGCTCCCGGACGGCCAGATCGTCAAGGCCCTGGAGCTCTCCGGCGCCAACAACATCCTCTTCCGCCGCAACTCGGTCACCGGCACCGTCGAGGCCCGCCCGTACAAGGCGGCCTGGGGCGGCCTGAACGAGGTCCTGCACAGCAACAACTGACGCCGGCTGCCCTGTCCCGGTGTTGAGCAACCGACGCGCGCTGTCGCCGGTCGGCACGGCCCACCGCTGAGCGCCCTTCCACGGCCCCACCACGGCCCGGAAGGGCGCTCAGCTGCGCTCCTGGCTGTCCTTCGAACGCCACGTGGGCCCGCTCCTCCAACGCGACGGAGACCCGCTCGGCCCTCCGGCCTCCGGCGCTGCCACGTCCACCGTGCGCACGCCGGGCGAGCGTGTCACCATCGCGTCATCCCGTAGGTTCACCGTCATGATCATGCGTATACGTGGTGTCACCCTGCCCGAGCGCGTCGAGCGCACGTTCTGGGTCGACGGGGAACGGCTGAGGACCGAGCCGCCCGCCGATGCGGCGTCGAAGAGAGTGGAGACGGTGGTCGACGGCGGCTGGCTCCTGCCGGGGCTGGTCGACGTCCATACGCATCCGGGGGCTGAGGGTCCTGACGACCGGTTCGACGAGGCCCTGCTGCGGAAGCATCTGACGGCGCACCGTGACGCCGGGGTGCTGCTGGTGCGGACCCCGGGAACCGCAGAGCGGATGCCCGGCTGGGTGGACACGGAAGCCGATCTGCCTCGCGTCCGGTCGGCGGGAAGGTGGCTGGCCACGCCCGGCCGGTTCTTCCCCGGGGCGGGACGCGACATCAGCGAGGACGAGCTCGCCGGGGCCGCGGTCGAGGAGGCCACAGCCGGGTCGGGCTGGTGCAAGGTGATCGGTGACTGGCGATGGGACGAGCCCGCCGTACCCCTGGATGTGCTGAAGGCGACCGTTGACGCGGTGCACGCCGTCGGCGGACGGGTCTCGGTGCACTGCCAGACCAGCGAGGGCTCGCGCAACGCCGTCCTGGCCGGCGCCGACAGCCTCGAACACGGCATGCATCTGGACCCGGAGCTCCTGGACCGGATGGCCGTTCAGGGGACCGCGTACGTGCCGACGCTTTCGGCGTTCGCCGGAAGCGTCGAGATGTGGCAAGGGCGCGAACCCGGCGCGCGGCGCTCCCACTGGCTCGACGGCTGGCGGGGCATGATCGCCAACGTTCGAAAGGCACACGAAGCGGGGGTCCTGGTCCTCGCCGGAACCGACAGCTTTCCCTGCGGCACGGTCGCCGCGGAGTCCCGATGGCTGCTGCGGGCGGGCATGCCGGCCGAAGAAGCTCTCGGGGCTGCCTCGTGGACCGCGCGGAACTGGCTCGGACTGCCCGGCCTGGCCGATGGAGCGCCCGCCGACCTGGTCGCCTACGACGAAGACCCCGCTGTTGTACCCGAAACCCTGGGCCGGCCGAAGCGCGTGATCCTGCGGGGCCGGGTACTGCGCTGACCCGTGCCCGGATGCGAGCTGCCGCCGCCTGCCCTGCGGCCGGTCGAGTCGGGACATGCGCGACGCCCCTCGGCCCGCAGGGGGTGAGGGGCGTCGCGGCTCGCGCCGACGCGGGCGCGCGCGGGAGTCAGGGCAGCGGAATCGTACGGACCAGGCCGGCGAAGGCCTGCTGCTCCGCCTCGGTCAGTTCCACCGATTCCATCGGGTGCGCGGCGACGCTGCGCTGGGCGGGGATCTTCGCCAGGCCCGCGAAGGCGTCCGGCTCAGGGTGGGGGAAGCGCTTGTCCCGCAGCATGTGGCCGAATCGGACGACGCAGACGATCGCGGCCACGAGCAGGACGGCGAGGCCGATTTGCTGGGCGAGGGAGATGGAGGGGAACACGAGGATCCTCCGGGGAGTGCGGTCGGTACGAGTCGTACAAGATCGGGCGTGCAGACACTCAACACCACAACCGGGCGATTCGGTAGAGATGTGTCGAGCATCACGCCAGGGCTGAAAGTCCCCGTCTTGCCCGGAAAAGCCCCGTTACGGTTCCAGGTGCAGCTTGAAGCCCTCGTGGCTGCGGGCGAAGCCCAGCCGCTCGTAGAAGCGGTGGGCCTCCGCGCGGCGCTTGTCGCTGGTCAGCTGGACCAGGCCGCAGCCGCGGCCCCGGGCCCGTTCGACGGCCAGCCGCATCAGTTCCGCCCCGAGTCCCGCGCCCCGCCGGTCCGCGCGGACCCGCACCGCTTCCACCAGGGCCCGCTCCCGGCCGTTCTGGCCCAGGCGCTCACGGAGGATCATGGCGCGATTGGGACAGGGGGGGGTCCGGCCGGGACGGCGGCCGGACACCCCTGTTGCTCGGGCCCCGGGGAGCTACGGGCGGAAGCGCAGCACCTGCGGGTCGTGGTCGCTGTTCTGCGCGGCGAACTCCGCGTTGATGTGCACGCTGTCGTACGTGAACTTCTTGATCGCCGGGCTGGTCAGGATCTGGTCCAGCACCTGTGCGTTGCCCTGGAAGACGTACGAGTAACGCTCCGACTTCGGCAGCGACTTGATCGCCGGGTACAGCGCCCCGCCGTCCGCCAGCGCGTCCGTCGTCGCCGAGAACTCGAAGTCGTTGATGTCGCCGAGGACCAGGACGTTGGCGTTCTTGTCCTCCGCCAGGATCTCCTTCACGAAGCCGTTCACGGCCTGCGCCTGGAGCAGTCGCTTCTCCTCCGACTTGCGCACCGGCGGCTGGTGGTGCGAGGTCAGGCCCTCGTCGCCGCCCTTGGAGCCGAAGTGGTTGGCGATCACGAAGACCGTCTTGCCGCGGAAGACGAACTCGCCCGCGAGGGGCTTGCGGCTGTCCGCCCACGCCGGGTTCGCGGGGTCGACGCGGCCGGGGGAGTGGGTCAGGTGGGCCTTGCCGTTCTCCTTGACCACTCCGGTCGCCGTCGCCGCGTCACCCGGGGCGCGCTCGGTGAAGGAGACCCGCGCCGGGTTGAAGAGGAACACCTGGCGGATGTTGCCGCCGGGCTCGCCGCCGTCCTTCTTGTCCTCGGGGTCGACGGTCCGCCACTGGTAGGCCGGGCCGCCCGCCGCCGTGATCGCCGCGGTGAACTTGGCCAGGGTCTGCTCGGCCGAGACGGTGCCGTCGTTCTTGGCGCCGTTGTCGTCCTGGATCTCCTCCAGGGCGAGGATGTCGGGGGCGGCCAGGTTCTCGACGACGGCCTTCGCCAGCGCGTCGAACTTCTCCTGCGGGTCGGTCGGGTCGAGGTTCTCGACGTTGTACGTGGCCACCGCGAGCTCCTGCTCGGCCTGCGGCTTGGTCTTCTCGGGGGCGATGGTGCCCGCCTTGACGGTGCCGAGGGTACGGGCCACCAGCGTGTAGCCGCCGAACTGGTTGAAGTCCAGCGGGCCCTCGGTGGTGCCGGTCAGCTTGTCGCCTACGTTGGCCACCGGGAAGGGCTGCTGCGCGAGGGGCGCGAGCTGCTGGATCTGCAGGCGGCCGGTGTTCTGGGACTCGTAGGAGCCGTAGACCGTGCCGCCGCGCTTGGCGGCGTTCTCCCAGCCCTTCACCGTGACCCACAGCTCCGCGTACGGGTCGGTGGCGCCGACCACGCGCGAAGTGCCGATGCGGACGTTCATGCCCTCCAGGGACTCGTAGAAGTCCAGGGCGTAGCGCGAGGGCTCCAGGGCGAGGCCGTTGATGCTGCCGGCGGCCGCCGGGTCGCCGGCCGGGGCGTACGCGGCGGGCACCGTGTACTCGTTGATCGCGGCGCCCTCGGGCAGCGCGTTGCCGGAGGAGACCACGGTCACGGTCGGCTTGGAGATCTGGGTCACCGACTGGTTGCCGGAGGTCAGGCCGCCGGGGATGTACTCGCCGACCGTGCCGGAGACCTTGACCGCGTCGCCGACGGCGACGGTCGGGACCGAGTTGGTGAAGACGAACACGCCCTCGCTGGTGGCGTCGTTGTCGTCGGCGTCCGGGTCCTGGATCCAGAAGCCGCGCGAGCCGTACGTACGCACGCCCGTCACGATGCCCTCGACGTCGGCGACCTGCTTGCCGTTGAGCGGGGATATCCGGGTGGTGCCCTGGATGTCGTGGATGCGTACCGAACCGGCGGACGCGTCGCCCTCGGCCGCGTCGGCGGAGCCCGCGAGCAGGCCGGTGGCCAGCGCGGTGGCGACGAGGGCCGCGACGGCGGTGGAGCGGGGATGCGAGGAGCGCATGGTCAGTGACTCCGGTGTGGGAGAGGGGAAAGGAGGGGGTGTGGCGGCGAGATCTGCGGGTGGCGTGCCGCCCCCGATACATCTACGCGCGTCAATTTCCTGTGTGGCCATCAAAGTTGTCAAGCCCTCCAGGGGATACGACAGACGACTGTGGGATGAACCAAAGGAGATGCCCCGCCGGAGGCGCCCGATATGCGTCTACGCTGGGGCGCCGTACGACGGCCACGTCTGTCATCTGCGCCACATCTGCCATGCCCGTCCTGCCCGTCATGTCGGCCATGTCGCCGGAATCCGGGCGCGTCTGACGGACCCGCCGGCCGGCCGGCCGCTCCGTGCCGGCATGCCCCTACCGCGTCCGCGAGGAGAACCGCTGCATGTCCGCTGAGTCGCATCCCACACTGCCGCCGGTACGGCTGCACTCCGACGCGGAACTCGCCCGCGACGCTCTCGGCGCCCCGCTGTTCGCGCGCGCCGTACGGCTCGCCCGCTGGGCCGGCCCCGACACCCGCGTCGGCATCGGCGGTGAGCTGGCCGCCGCCCAGCTGTCCGAGGCCGCCGAGGTGCTCGGTCTGGACGCCGCCGACGCGCAGTCCGCGATGGATGCGAGCCGCGCCTGGCGGGTGGCCGTGGACACCGGGCTGGTCGACGTGACCGAGCCGGAGGAGGACGGGGAGGAGGCCGGCGGGAAGGGCGGCGCGCAGGCCGCCGGGACGGCCGCCAGGACGGCCGCCAGGACGGCCGGCGGGACGGTCGAAGAGACAGGCTGCGAGGAGCACTTCGGCACGGCCGCGCCCGGTGAGGACCTGGCGCTGGTGACGGGCGGTGCACCCGGCGACGTACTCGGCCTCTGGCTCGCGGCCCTGGAGACGGTTCTCGCCGACGCGGCGGTCCCCGACCTCGACGGACTCGTCGACGCGCTGGACGCGGGCGGCGAGATCGACTTCGACCGGCTGGACTGGAACCCGGGCCGCGAGGCGGACTTCCTCGACGGGGCCCTCGCCAACCTCTATCTGCTCACCGTCACGGAGGGCCGGGCTGCGGACGGACCGGTTCCGCTGCCGGTGCTCGCCGCCTCCATGGTCGTGCCCGACGACATGGGCGAGCCGACCGACGCCGTGCTGGAGCAGGTCTCGGACGCGATGATGCGCCTCGACGACCAGTTCCGGCAGCTGGAGCCGATCGGACTGGTCGAGTTCCGGCCCGTCGACGAGGAGTTGCTGGCGGAGGCCGCCGACGAGGAGGCCTCCGCCGGTGGCCGGGTCGTCCAGGGCGGCGCAAGTGGCCCGGCCGGCGGGGACGACGACGACGTGTCCCGCTACGGCATGGTCCGCCTGACCCCTCTCGGCCTGTACGGCGTCCGGGCCCGGATGCGGGAGGCCGGGGTCGACGCCCCGGCCGTCGGGGAACTGGCCGGCAAGGGCGCCGACGCCCTCCTCGACGCGGTCGCCTTCTACTCCGAGGACGCCGCCCAGGCCGAGATCGACCAGTGGCTGGCCGGGCGGGAACTGCCCGCCGCGGTCGCGGAGCTGCTGGCCGCCGCCCGCGGGGACGACGAGGGCGGCCCGCTGCGCCGGCTGCGGTGCCAGCAGGCCCTGGCGCAGGCCGGGCCGGAGGCCGAGCCGGCGGTCCGCTCGGTGCTGGACGACCCGGAGCTCGGCGGGCTCGCCCGGGTCTGGCTGGCGGAGCGCGGGGTGGGCGACGTACCGGCGCCGGACCCGGAGATGGTGTTCTGGCTGACCGTCGACACGATCGCGGCGCAGCTGGCGGCCGGCGGGGAGACGGAGGAGCTGCCGCTCCTGATGGAGACCCTGACCGCTCATCACACAGGGTTCTTCGACCTCGTGTGGCGGGTGGAGCACCCGGCGACGGCCCATGTCCTGGAGGCGATGGGCCGGCTGCATCCGGACAGGAAGACGGCGAAGGAGGCCCGCAAGGCGGCGTTCAAGGCGCGCTCCCGCCGGACCTGAGCGGAGCGGCCCCGACCGGCGGCGACGATGCGCCGCCGGCCCCGGGTGGGCGGCGACGATCGGCCCTGCGTCCCCGGCCGGCGGCGACAATGAGCCTTTTCCTGGGCCGGAGTTGGCCATTCCGGCCACCGGTGAGGGGCCGGTTCCCCGTGGTGGGTAGTTCAGCCGCCGTTCACGTGCGGGCGAGAGCGTGTGCGCCGACGACCGCACGCCAGGCGCACCACCTCCCCACCCCTGGAGACCCGATGCCGCTCAGCCGTAGAGACTTCACCGCCCGTACCGTCCTCGCCGGCGCGGGAGTCGCGCTCACCGGGACTGTCGGCGCCCTCGCGACCGCCCCGGGGGCGCTGGCGGCCGACGACGGCACGGCCCGCGACGAGCACGGGCGGCCCTGCGAGCCCGGCTACGGCCCCCTCCTCCCCGACCCGGCCGGAATCCTGGCCCTCCCCGCCGGATTCACATACCGCGTGATCACGCACAGCGGGGTCACCAAGCTGGAGTCCGGCGAGACCACCCCCTCCCACCACGACGGAACCGCCGCGTTCGAGGGCCACCGCGGGGTCACCCTCCTCGTCAACAACCACGAACTCCGGGGCAGGCGGGAGAACTGGGCCCATCCGGTCCCGCTCGCCGAGGGCCTCGTCTACGACCCGGCCGCGGCAGGGGGCTGCACGGTCGTCGAGGTCCGGCGCGGCGGCGAGGTCGCCGAATGGGTGGGGATCGCCGGTACGTCGACCAACTGCGCGGGCGGCGCCACCCCCTGGGACACCTGGCTCACCTGCGAGGAGAACTCCGACCTCGCCGGCAAGAACGGCATGACCAAGGACCACGGCTATGTCTTCGAGGTCGACCCGCACGACCGCCGCGCCAACCGCGACCCGCAGCCCGTCAAGGCCTTCGGGCGCTACGACCACGAGGCCGTGGTCATCGACCCTCGCCAGGGCCACGCGTACCTGACCGAGGACGCCTCCGGCCCCAACGGGCTGTTCTACCGCTGGACCCCGCCCCGCGGCTTCCGCCACGGGCGCGGCATGCTCCGTACGCTCGCCCCCGACGCCGGCCTGCTCCAGGCCGCCAAGTGCACCGACAGCCGGGGCCGGTTCGTCGACGACCTGTCACGCGCGACGAGGATCGGCACCGTGTACGGCGTCGACTGGGTGGACGTGGCCGACCGTGACGCCCGGACGGTGCCGGTGCGCAAACAGTTCGCGGACGGCGTGGTGACGCGGGGGCGCAAGCTGGAGGGCATGTGGTGGGCCGACGGCGGCGCGTACTTCGTCTCCTCCTTCGCCCGTGAGGAGAGCCCGGGCGCAGCCCACGACGGCCAGGTCTGGTTCTACGACCCCAAGCGGCGCACCGTCCGGCTGACCGTCCTCATCGGGATCAACGCGGACCCTTCGACGGGCGGCGGCTACGACGGCCCCGACAACATCACCGTGTCCCCGTACGGCGGCCTGATCATCGCGGAGGACGGCTCGGGGCTGCAGCACCTGTTCGGCGCGACCTCGTCGGGCCGCACCTACCCGCTGGCGCGCAACGAGCTGAACATCGGGTCGGCTCAGGAACCGGAGTACTCCGAATTCGCCGGTGTCTGCTTCTCCCCGGACGGGCGCACGCTGTACGCCAGCCTCCAGGCCCCGGGCATCATGCTGGCCGTCACCGGGCCGTGGCGGCGCGCACACTGATGGCGCGCACACCGACGCCGCCGCCTGCGGCGCACCCGCACCTCACTGGGCCGGGGAAACCTCCGTGCGAGAGGCCTCGGCCCACTCGGCGAGCAGGAACTCATACGCCTCCGAGGGCCACTCGCCGTCCACCCGGGTCTCGACCAGGTGCCGGATCGCCTCGTTCGCCTCGGCGGCGGACGGGCGGGCGGGCCCGGCGGGTGTGAGCGTCTCGTACATGCTTCCAAGGCTACGGGCGGGCACTGACAGCCACCTACGGATTACGCGTGGCATCCATCACCCGCGATCCGGTCCGGTGGCTGCACGTGCCCGCCCACCTGCTCAGAGTGCCTGGGAGGCCGGCTTGACCATGCCGCGCACTGTGCGCGACTTCACAAAGTCGCCCATGGCGGTCATCTCCCACTCGCCGGAGAACTGCTTGATCAGCTTCGCCATCATCACGCCGGTCTGGGGCTCGGCGCCGGTGAGGTCGAAGCGCACCAGCTCCTCGCCGCTCGCCGCGTCGATCAGGCGGCAGTAGGCCTTGGCCACCTCGGTGAACTTCTGGCCGGAGAAGGAGTTGACCGTGAAGACCAGGCCGGTGGCGTCGGCGGGGAGCCTGCCGAGGTCCACGACGATCACCTCGTCGTCGCCCGCGCCCTCACCGGTGAGGTTGTCCCCCGAGTGCTTGACGGCGCCGTTGAGGATGGACAGCTTGCCGAAGTAGCAGCTGTCGATGTGGTTGCGGTTGGGGCCGTACGCGATGACGGAGGCGTCGAGGTCGATGTCCCGGCCGCGGAACGCGGGCTCCCAGCCCAGGCCCATCTTGACCTGGGAGAGCAGCGGGCGGCCGCCCTTGACCAGGGAGACGGTCTGATTCTTCTGGAGGGTGACCCGGCCCTTGTCGAGGTTGATCTTCCCGGTGCCGGCCGGTGCGGCCGGTGCGGCCGGGGCGGCGGGAGCCGCTGCGGGGACCGGGGCGGCCGGGGTGGGCGTCGTGGCGCCGCCGAGCCAGGGAGAGGCCGGGTACGAGACCGCCGGTGCCGGGGGCGCCGGGGGCGCGGGGGGCGCGGGCGGTGCCGACGGCGCCGGCGGGGCGACGCCGGGCGCGGGAGCCGGCTCCTCCTCCACCGAGACCCCGAAGTCGGTGGCGATGCCGGCGAGGCCGTTCGCGTACCCCTGGCCGACCGCGCGCACCTTCCACACGCCGCCGCGCTGGTAGATCTCCACGACGACGAGCGCCGTCTCGGTGCCCAGCTGCGGCGGGGTGAAGGAGGCGATCACCGCGCCGCCGTCGGCGTTGCGCACGGTGCCGGTGGGCTCGATGCCCTGGAAGGACTGCCCGGCGGCGTCGGGGCTGGCCGTCACCACGATCCGCTCGATGCCCGGGGGCAACGCGGCCGTGTCCACGGTGATCGAGTCCGGTGCCGAACCGCCGCCGGACCGGTAGCCGACACCGGGACCGGAGGGCTGGTTGAAGAAGATGAAGTCGGCGTCGGAACGCACCTTGCCGTCCGCCGTGAGGAGCAGGGCCGATACGTCGAGTCGCACCGGCGCAGCCACGTCCACCGTCACACGCACGGCATTGAGCGGCAGGTTGGATCCAGGGGTCATAGCGGTCATGCCCGGAGAACGACCGGAGGGGCTTTGCCGTTCCCTTACCCTCGCGGGAGATTTCGGCGCCGGTCGTACGTGAACCCGTTCGGCTGCGCCCGGGCCGCGTTCCCCGGCCCGGGCCCCCGCCTGCGCCCCCCGGCCGCGTTCCAGGACTGCGGTTCTCGGCCGGCGCGGCGTGCGGCCCTCGCTCAGCCGCCCGTCACACGGCGCGGCAGCCCCAGCGGGTTGTCCTCGCGCAGCTCCGCCGGAAGGAGCGCGTCCGGCACCGACTGGTACGCCACCGGCCGCAGCCAGCGCTCGATCGCGGTCCCGCCCACCGAGGTGGAGTGCGAGGTGGCGGCCGGGTACGGGCCGCCGTGATGCTGGGCCGGGGCCACCGCGACCCCGGTCGGCCAGCCGTTGACCACGATCCGCCCCGCAAGCCCCGTGACCTGCTCGATCAGCTCGGCGGCCGGGCCCGGCGCGCCGTCGCTCTCGGCGGCCGACAACTGGAGCGTGGCACTCAGGTTCCCGCCCAGCCGGCCGAGGACCGCTCCCGCCTCGCCCTGGTCGGCGTACCGCACGACGACGGTCACCGGGCCGAAGCACTCCTCCAGGAGGAGGTCGTACGCGCCGCCCTCCAGGAGGCTCCCGGCGGGCACGGTCAGGTATCCCGCACCGACGGTGTGCTCGCCGCCGGAACCCGGGGTGACCGGCGCGTCGACGCCGGGCAGCGCGGCCCGGTCCCGTACGCCCGAGACGAAGTTCTCCCGCATCCGGTGGTCGAGCAGCACCCCCGGCTCGGTCTCCCCGAGCGCCTTGGTGAGCGCGCAGGTGACCCGGTCGCCGTCCGCGCCGGCGGGGACCAGCACCAGGCCGGGCTTCACGCAGAACTGGCCGACGCCGAGGGTGACCGAGCCGGCGAGCCCGCTGCCGATCTCCTCGGCGCGCTCGGCGGCCGCGGCCGGTGTGACCACGACGGGGTTGAGGGAGCCCAGTTCGCCGTGGAAGGGGATGGGTACCGGCCGGGCGGCGGCCGCGTCGAACAGGGCCCGCCCGCCCCGGATGGAACCGGTGAATCCGGCGGCGGCCACCAGCGGGTGGCGGATCAGCTCCAGGCCGGCGTCGAACCCGTGGACGAGGCTGACGACTTCGGCCGGCAGCCCCACGGCGACCGCCGCCCGGCGCAGCAGCGAAACGCACAACTCGGAGGTGGCGGGGTGATCGGGGTGCGCCTTGACGACCACCGGGCAGCCGGCGGCCAGCGCGCTCGCGGTGTCCCCGCCCGGGACGGAGAAGGCGAGCGGGAAGTTCGAGGCGGCGTAGACCGCGACGACGCCGAGCGGGACCTTGTAGCGGCGCAGTTCGGGGCGGGGCGGGCTGAGGGAGGGGTCGGCGCGGTCGATCCGGATGTCGAGGTAGGCCCCTTCGTCCACGGCGTCGGCGAAGGCGCGCAGCTGGCCGCTGGTGCGGGCCAGTTCGCCGGTGAGCCGGCCCGGGCCGAGCGCGGTCTCGGCGTCGGCGGCCTCGATGACGTGGGCGGCGGCCTCGTCCAGCAGGGCGGCCGCGGCGCGCAGGAAGGCGGCGCGGACGGCGGCGTCCGCGAGCGGGCCACGGGCTGCGTGGGCCGCCCGGACGGCTTCGTCCACCTCCCGGGATGTGGCCTCCACCGCAACCTGCTCGCGCTGCTTCCCGGTGCGGGGGTCCACACTCCAGACTGGTGTCGTTGTCATGGCCCACTGCCTCCTGGATCGTTCAGTATTCTGAACGCGGTTCCGGTGGATGAATGATCACATCTGCTGCGGACTCTATTTCCGCGTCCTCCGCGTGACAAGAGGCGACCAGAGGGGAAGCAGGCGTATGACGACGACCGAGCCGGGGATCCCGGTTGCGGCGGCGCCGGTCAAATCGGCGGTCCGGACCGTCCTGCTGCTGGAGCACTTCGCGTCGCGGCCGGGGCTGCACAGCCTGGCCGACATCCAGAACGACCTCTCCCTGCCCAAGTCCAGCCTCTACATGCTGCTGCGCACGCTGGTGAACCTGGGGTGGGTGGAGACGGACGCGACGGGCACGCGCTACGGCATCGGCGTACGGGCCCTGCTGGTCGGCAGCTCGTACATCGACGGCGACGAGGTGGTCGCCGCCGCCCGGCCCACCCTGGACCGGCTCTCGGACGACACGACGGAGACCATCCACCTGGCCCGGATGGACGGTACGAGCGTGGTCTACCTCGCGACCCGCCAGTCCCAGCACTATCTGAGGCCCTTCACCCGGGTCGGCCGGCGGCTGCCCGTGCACTCGACGGCGCTCGGCAAGGCGTTGCTGGCCACGCACACGGACGACGAGGTGCGGAGGCTGCTGCCGCGGCGGCTGGAGGCGGTCACCGAGCACACCATCACCGACCGGGAGCTGCTCATCGAGGAGCTGGCGCTGGTGCGGGAGCAGGGCTACGCGGTGGACCGGGAGGAGAACACGCTCGGGCTGCGCTGCTTCGGGGTGGCCGTGCCGTACCGGACGCCGGCCCGGGACGCGGTGAGCTGCTCGGTGCCGGTGGCCCGGCTGACGGCGGGGCGTGAACAGGTCATCAAGGCGGCGCTGTTCGAGGCGCGGGACCGGTTGTCGGTGGTGACGCGCCGCATGTGAGGCGCTGCATCGAGGTGGCGCAGGCGGGGCGCTGCATGTGAGGTGGCGCATGCGGAGCGTTGTTAGGGGGCGGCGTAGGCGAGCGGCGTAGGCGGGGCGGCGGAGGGTGTGATTCCTCCCCCGGCCGGGGGAGACGGTTCCCCTGTGAGGGGGAGGTGCCGGGGCGCCTCGCACGGGACCGTTGAGTCATGACCACACGAGCCGTTCACACGACGACGTACGCGCCGCCGACCCCGTCCCCGTCCTCCGGGCGGGGGCCGGGGACTGCGCGGCTCCGCGGAACGGGCCGCACTGCTCGGCGGCAGCGTCGAGGCCGGCCCGTGCGAGGACGGGTGGCGGCTGCGGGCCGTCCTCCCGCTCGCCGGGGGCGACCGATGGCGGGGCCCGTCCCGGCAGGCCGCCTGCCGCTGCGCATCGTGCTCTGCGACGACGAGCGGATGGTGTGCACCGCGCTGCGGGTCATCCTGGAGGCCGAAGACGATCTGGAGGTCGTCGGCGAGGCGGCCACCGGGGCCGAGGCGGTCCCGCTGGTCCGCTCGCTGGCGCCCGACGCGGTGCTGATGGACGTCCGGATGCCCGAGATCGACGGCATCCGGGCCACCGAGCAGATCCTCGCCACCATGGCCGACCCGCCCCGGATCGTGGTCGTCACCACCTTCGAGAACGACGCCTACGTCTACGACGCCCTGCGCGCGGGAGCCGCGGGCTTCCTCCTCAAGCGGGCCGACCCCGACGAACTGACCGGCGCCGTCCGCCTCGTCGCCCGGGGCGACTCGCTGCTCTTCCCGGCCGCCGTCCGCTCGCTCGCCGCCGCCCACTCGGCCGCGGCCGCCCCCGCCACGGCACCCTGGCTGGCCCGGCTCACCGACCGCGAGGCCGACGTACTGCGCCTGATGGCGTCCGGACTGTCCAACCACGAGATGAGCGCACCTCGGGGTCGGGCCGCAGACGGTCAAGACCCACGTCGCGGCGGACCTCGCCAAGACCGGTTCCCGCGACCGCACCCAGGCCGTCATCGCGGCTTACGAGGGGGGCTTCGTCATGAAGAAAAGCTGAGAACCCGGCCACAATCGGGGCAGAGAGGAACGGCCGGGGCCGCCGGGACGTCCTTCTGGGGGATGAACAAGACGATCAGGCGTGCGTCGGTCTTCTGTCTGCTCCTGGTGCTGGCCCTGCTGGTCCGCGTCACCTGGGTGCAGGCTTACCAAGGCCAGGCCCTCGCAGACGACAAGCACAACCGTCGGAATCTCATCGGGCAGTACGAGAACCCGCTGGGCAACATCATCGTGGGCGGGGAGGCGATCACCGGGTCGGTGAAGACGGGCGGCAAGGACTTCGGCTACAAGCGGACGTACGTCGACGGTCCGCTCTACGCGCCCGTCACGGGGTACAGCTCCCAGGTCTACGGCACCACCATGCTGGAGGGCGTCTACAAGGACGTCCTCAACGGCTCCGACAGCCGGCTGAAGACCGTGATGGACCTGCTCACCAACAAGCGGGCCGATCCCGGCAATGTCCTGACCACCATCGACAGGAACGTGCAGAAGGCGGCGTACGACGCGCTCCAGGGCAAGCAGGGCGCCGCCGTGGCGGTCGACCCCGCGACCGGCGAGATCCTCGCCGTGGTGAACAACCCCTCCTTCGACCCGGGCAGCATCACCGGCGCCAACGACCAGCAGGCCTGGGACGAACTCTCCGCCGACAAGGGCAAGGCCATGGAGAACGTGGCGCTGCGCAAGCCCCAGGCACCCGGCTCCACCTTCAAGCTGGTCACGCTCGCCGCGGCGATCGAGAACGGGCTGGTCACCGACATCGACCAGCAGACCGGCATCGCCGACCCGTACACGATCCCCGGTACCCGCACCCCGCTGCCCAGCGAGGCGGGCTCCGCGGCCTGCAACAACGTCTCGGTGCGCACCGCCCTGCGGCTGTCCTGCAACAACGTCTTCGCCGAGCTCGCGTCCAGGCTCGGCCAGGACAAGATGCGCGCGACGGCCGAGAAGTTCGGCTTCAACGTGCAGATCGACACCCCGATCCGGACCAACCCGCCGAGCAGGTACCCGTCGAAGAAGATGTCGGTCGACCAGGTCGCGCAGACGGGCATCGGCCAGTTCGACGTGCAGGCCACCCCGCTCCAGATGGCCATGGTGACGGCCGCGATCGAGAACGGCGGCAAGCTCGTCGCGCCGCACATGGTCTCCGAGGTCACCGACGCCAACGGTGACGTGCTGGAGAGCTTCAAGGACCCGAAGTCCCGGCAGGTCATGAGCGAGAGGACCGCCTCGATGGTCCGGGACGCCATGCGCACGGTCGCCACCGAGGGCGGCGGCAAGCCGGCCCAGGTGTCCGGTGCGGAGGTGGGCGGCAAGACCGGTACCGCCCAGCGCGGTGTCGACAACAGCCTTGCCCCGCTGGCCTGGTTCACCTCCTACGGCAAGCTGAACGGCAAGCAGATCGCCGTCGCCGTGGTGATCGAGAACTCCGACACCGACCGCTCCGAGATCGGCGGCGGGAAGCTGGCCGCCCCCATCGCCCAGAAGATGATGGAGGCGTGGCTGAAGAAGTAGCCACGCGGGGCCGCAGCCCGACGCGCCGGGAACCGACGGGGCTCCCGGCGCGTTTCCCTTCCCATGATCAGGACTGCGCAACCCGCCGACCTCGACGCGATCGCCGCCCTCCACACCCGGGCCCGTGCCACCTATTACCAGGGCCACATTCCCGAGCAGGCCTACGCGGGTGCGGCGGAGATCCACCGGACCCGCGAGGGCTGGTCCCGGGCGGTCGCCCGCGACGCCGCCGAGGGCGGGGTGCTCTGCGCGGAACAGGACGGCGAACTCACCGGGGTCGCGGCCTTCCGCACACAGGACGGCGAGACCACCCTCACCCAGCTCCACGTCGACCCGCTCCACTGGCGCCGCGGCACCGGCGCCGCCCTGCATGCCGCCTGCGTGGACGCCTGGCGCCGCGCCGGAGTCCGGCGGGTCCGCCTGGAGGTCTACGAGCACAACCTCCGCGCCCAGGCCTTCTACGCCGCCCACGGCTGGCGCCCCGACCCCGCCGCCCCCTGCTCGGGCACCCACCGCACCCTCTGGCTCCGGATCGGCCCCCCGCCCGCCGCGTCCGGGGAATGAGCCGTACGCGCTCCGCGGCGTTCCCGCCGTGGGATCGGCGGCCCGCGGTTGCTCCGGGTGCACGCTCGGGCGTTCGCGGCGAAGCTGGGAGCGACAGGCAATCCCGGGAAAGGACCGTTCATGTCCATGCTCGACAAGCTCAAAGGCCTGATCAAGGGACACCCGGACCAGGCACGCCAAGGCGTGGAGAAGGCCGGAGACGCCTTCGACACGAGGACTGGGAACAAGTACCAGCGTCAGGTGGACACGGCGCAACAGAAGCTCAACGAGCAGATCGGCAAGCAGCCCCCGACCGGAAACGAGCGCCCGCCCCAGCCTTAGACACAGACCCTGCGGGGACCGCATGCGCTTCAGGATGTTCCCTGAGGGGCGGTGCGGTCCCCGCCGGCGCGTCCAGGGAATGAGACGGGTCGGGGGATGGTTGAACCACAAACCGTTTTGCCCCCCCGAACCCGGAGAGAAGAAGGATCATGCGCGTCGAGATCTGGAGCGACATCGCCTGCCCCTGGTGCTACATCGGCAAGGCCCGCTTCACCAAGGGGCTGGCCGGGTTCGCGCACCGCGACGGGGTGGAGGTCGTCTTCCGGTCCTTCGAGCTTGACCCGGGCCGTGCCAAGGGTGTCACGGCTCCCGTCGTGGAGATGCTCGCCGAGAAGTACGGCCGCACCCTCGACGAGGCGCGCGGCATGGAGGAGCACGTGGCCGCCGCCGCCCGCGCGGAGGGCCTGGAATACCGGACCGAGGGCCGCGACCACGGCAACACCTTCGACATCCACCGGCTGCTGCACCTCGCCGGGGCCCGAGGCCGGCAGGAGGAGCTGCTCGACCTCGCCTACCGGGCCAACTTCGGCGAGGACCGCTCCGTCTTCGACGCCGAGGTGCTGGTCGCCCTCGCCGTCGAGGCCGGGTTGGACGAGACCGAGGCCCGCGCCGTCCTCGCCGACGATTCGGCCTACGCCGACCAGGTGCGGGCCGACGAGCGCGAGGCCGCCGAGCTGGGCGCGAACGCCGTGCCGTTCTTCGTCCTCGACCGCCGCTACGGCATCTCCGGCGGCCAGCCGGCCGAGGTGTTCACCCGGGCCCTGGAACAGGCGTGGGCCGGGCGTGAGGTCGGGGAACCGGCCGCCGCCGAGGCGTGCGAGCCCGACGGTGCGTGTGTCGCCCCTCGGTCATAAGGATGGCTTGGGGTGGGCACGTAAAACCCGCCGATGGACTTTGGGGCGCTCCTGGCGCAGAGTTGACGGCATGGACCTTCCGCTCGCCGATGCGACCCGTGCCGAGTTCGCCCACTCCACCGCCTACCTCAACACCGCCAACTGCGGGGTGCTCCCGCGTTCCGCCGTCGCCGCCGTACGGGAACTGGCCGAGGCGGCGGGGGCCGGGATCCCCGCCGGATTCGGCGACTTCGACCGGGTGACCGGAGCCCGGGCCGCCTTCGCGCGCCTGGTCGGGGTGGACGCCGACCGGGTGGCCGTCGGCTCGGCCGTGTCCACCCACGTCGGCCTGATCGCCGCGTCGCTCACGCCCGGCGCCGAAGTGCTGTGCCCGGAGGGCGACTTCGCCTCCGTGATCAACCCGTTCGTGGTGCGGGGCGACCTCAAGGTCCGCTTCGCACCCCTCGAGTCCGTCGCCGAAGCCGTCGGCCCGGACACCGCCCTCGTCTCGCTGAGCGCCGTGCAGTCCGCCGACGGGCGGATGGCCGACCTGGCCGCGGTGCGCGCGGCGACGGCGGCGTACGGGACCCGGATGCTGGTGGACGCGACGCAGGCGGCGGGCTGGCTCCCCTTCGACGCGTCGCCGTACGAGTACACGGTCACCGCGGGCTACAAGTGGCTGCTCGGCGCTCGCGGGGCCTCGTACCTGACCGTGTCGAAGGAGGCCCAGCACACGCTGACCCCGCTGCACGCCGGATGGGTGGCGGCGCAGTCCATGTGGGACGCCACGTACGGTCCCATGCCCGAACTGGCCCACGGGGCGCGGCGGTTCGACGAATCCCCCGCCTTCCTCGCCTACCACGCGGCAGAGGCCTCGCTGCGGCTCCTGGAGCGGATCGGCGTCGAGGCCGTCCACGCCCACGACACCGCCCTGGCCGCCCGCTACCGGGCCGGGCTCGCCCGTCTCGGCCACGAGCCCGTGCCCGGCGGGGCCGCCATCGTCTCGGTGCCCGGCCTCGCCGGACGCCAGCCCGCCCTGCAGGCCGCCGGCATCGCCACATCGGCCCGCGCGGGCCTCCTGCGGGCCTCGTTCCACCTCTACACCACGGAGGCGGACGTGGACCGGCTCCTGGACGCACTGTCCGCGTCCTGACCCGAGATGCCCTGACCTGACCCCGCCCCCGGACCCGCCCTCCCGGACCCGCCCCCGCCCTCGCCCTCGCCCGACCCGACCTGGGCCGGGCCGCGCGCTCGCCCAGGCCTCCGTCCCCCGTGCCTCCCGCGGCGGCGGCGACCCTCCCCGGGGCGCCGCCCGAGCCCGCACGTACAGTGCCGACATGAGCGATGTGCTGCACGTGAAGGGGCGGGTGCTGGTCGGGCCCGACGAGGTCCGCGACGAGCTCTGGGTGGTCGGCGGGAGGGTCTCCTACGAGCGCCCGCCCGCGGCCCGCGAGGTCACCACGGTGACCGGGTGGGCCCTGCCCGGCCTGGTCGACGCACACTGCCACGTGGGACTGGACGCCCACGGCCCGGTCGACGCCGCGACCGCCGAACGCCAGGCACTCACCGACCGTGACGCCGGCACCCTCCTCATCCGCGACGCCGGCTCGCCCTCCGACACCCGCTGGATCGACGACCGCGAGGATCTGCCGAAGATCATCCGGGCGGGCCGGCACATCGCACGCACCCGCCGCTACATCCGCAACTACGCACACGAGATCGAGCCCGCCGACCTCGTCGCGTACGTCGGCCGAGAGGCGCGACGCGGCGACGGCTGGGTGAAGCTGGTCGGCGACTGGATCGACCGTGATGCCGGGGACCTGACGGCCTGCTGGCCGCGCGCCGAGGTCGAGGCCGCCATCGCCGAGGCGCACCGGCTCGGCGCCCGGGTCACGGCGCACTGCTTCGCCGAGGACTCGCTGCGCGACCTGGTCGAGGCGGGCATCGACTGCATCGAACACGCCACCGGCCTCACGGAGGACACCATCCCGCTGTTCGCGGAGCGTGGGGTCGCGATCGTCCCCACCCTCGTGAACATCGCGACGTTCCCCAAGCTGGCGGCGGGCGGGGAGGCGAAGTTCCCCCGCTGGTCGGCGCACATGCGGCGCCTCCACGAGAGGCGGTACGACACCGTCCGCTCCGCCTACGACGCGGGCGTCCCGGTCTACGTCGGCACCGACGCCGGAGGTTCCCTGCCGCACGGCCTGGTCGCCGCGGAGGTCGAAGAGCTGGTGAAGGCCGGCATCCCACCGCTCCAGGCCCTGTCGGCGACCACCTGGGCGGCCCGCGCTTGGCTCGGCCGACCGGGGTTGACCGAGGGGGCGCCCGCCGACCTCGTGGTGTACGACGCCGACCCGCGGGCCGACGTACGCGCGCTGGCGCAGCCGCTCCGGGTCGTCGTGAACGGCGAGGTCCGGGCCTGAGGCGCGTACCGGCGTCCTGTTGACGGTGCGTGACATCGACCGCCGTCGGTCGTTGAAAACGCCCGCGTGGGCCGACTCTCCGTGAAAGAAGAGAACTCCCGTGCTTCATGAGGCGCGGGGATTCGAATATCTGCATGGAAACCACCCTTTGGTGTGAACTCACGCCAGGTGGCCATCCGTTCACCCACAGTGCGTAAAGATTCCGGGGTCGAGGCCGTCGGCGCGCGCGATGTCCCCCATTGGCGGCGCGACGGCACCCATCTCCCCGGGGGTTCCACCACCTTGAACAGCAACACATTCCGCATGCCCGCGGCCGTCCTGCTCGCCACGGGAGCGGTCGCCCTGCTCACCGCCCCGCCCGCCTTCGCCACGGGAGGCGGCGGGGCCGGGGCCGAGGGCAAGGCCGGCGCCGTCGTGCTGCGCGCCGGACTGGACGTGGGCCTGCTCAACAAGACCGTGCACGTCCCGCTGAAGGCGACCCTCAACGAGGTCAGCGCCCCGGCGACGGCCGAGAAGACGGCGCTGACCGTCACCCTCGACGGGGTCGAGGGGAACAAGCCGGTCAGTGTCCTGCGCGCCGACGTGGCCACCTCCAAGGCGACCGCGGACAAGACCCGGGCCGAGGCCGAGGCGCACCTCGCCAAGGCCTCCGTCCACGTACCCGGGCTGCCACTGCTCTCTCTCGTCGAGATCGAGAAGGTCACCTCCAAAGCCGTCTGCGAGGCCGGCAAGAAGCCGGTGGCCAGCGCGAACGCCCTCGGGAAGGTGACGGCTCTCGGCAAGAAGGTCACCCTGTCGGCCGGCGGCCCCACCAAGGTCGAGGTCCCGGGCGTGGGTCTGGTCAGCCTGGAGCTGTCAGGCACCCAGACCACCTCCACCACGGCCGCCGCGGCCGCGCTGCGCCTGAAGGTGTCGGTCAACCCGCTGCAGCTGAACGTGGCGGAGGTGGAGGGCGAGATCGTGCTCGCCGAGGCGCACTGCGAGTCCCCGACGGGCCCGGCGCCGGCCTCGACCGCGCCCGCGCAGCCGGACGTCAAGCCCCAGACCGGCACGGGCACGAGCACCGGCACGGGCACGAGCACCGGATCCGGTGTCACGGCCGACGTCAATCTGGCCGAGACCGGCGGCGGTTCGATGAGCCCCTACATCGCGGGCGGGGCGCTGACTCTGCTCGGCATCGGCGCCGGCGCGCTCTTCCTGACCCGCCGGGGCCGCGCCTCGTAAGGCCGCGGGGCGCACCCGGGAAGCGTCGGGCGCCCGTCAGCCGTCGGCACCGGGCCGCCGTCGGCACGGCCGCCCCGCGAGCACACGGAGGGGGTGCTCAACGGGTGGCGTGCTGCAGCCCCTGCTCGCCCGCGCCACGTGACATCACGGCCTCGGTGACCTGCTGGTCGATCCGGGCGTACTCGCTGCGCTTCCCGGCCGGGAGCGTGGTGTCGAAGGCCGAGCAGGAGGCGCAGACGACGCGGAACGGCGGCCCCATGTCCGAGTACTGCGTGAGGTATTCGGCCTTCACCACCTCCCAGCGGCCCGGACGGGCCGCCGCCGGGGCGAAGGTGAAGCGGGGGACCGAGGACTGGTTGCCGCGCAGTTTGTCGGCCGGGACGAAGCTGGCGACCTGGTCGCCCATACCGAAGACCACCCAGGTGCCGTTGATCTTCTCGTAGGGCTGCGGCACGTGGTTGTGCGTGCCGATGATCAGATCGATGTCGGGGAGGCCGTCGGCGGAGCGGGAGGCGGTCAGCGCCTGCGCCAGCTCCTTCTGCTGCTCGTCGGGCGCCGTCTGCCACTCGGTGCCCCAGTGGACGCTGAGCACCACCACGTTCGCGCCGCCGGCCCGGGCGGCGCGGGCGTCGGCGAGGATCCGGTCCTTGTCGATCAGGTTGACGGCCCACGGCTTGTCCCGGGGGAGCGGGATGCCGTTGGTGCCGTACGTGTACGACAGCTGGGCGACCTTCGCGCCGCCGGCCGAGAGCAGGGCCGGGGCCCTGGCCTCCTCCGCGCTGCGGGCCGAGCCGACGTGCGGGATGCCGACCCGGTCGAGGTGCTCAAGGGTGCGGGCGAGGCCCTCATAGCCGTCGTCGAGGGTGTGGTTCGAGGCGGTGGAACAGCCGTCGTAACCGGCGTCCTTGAGGGCGTCCGCAAGCTGGTGCGGGGCCTTGAACAGGGGATAGCCGGTGTAGGGGCCGCCGGGGCGCCCGTACGGTATCTCGTGGTGGCATATCGCCAGGTCGGCGGCGGAGACCAGGGGTCTGACCCCGGCGAGTATCTTCCGGAAGTCGTATGCACCGGCCGTTCCGGCGTCGTCCGCCGACCGCTGGATGATCGACGGGTACGGGATGATGTCGCCGGTCGCCACCAGGGTGAAGGGCTGCCCGGCGGGGGCGGCGCCCTCCGGCCGGGCCGACGCGCTCTGCTCCGGCCTGGCCTGGAGCCGCTGCTCCGCGGCCGGCGCCGCCGCGCGGTCGAGCAGCTGTGGCACGGCGTAGATCCCACCGCCCACGATGGCCAGCCCGGCCAGCGCTGCGCCCGCCCTGGCGGATGCCTTCATTCCCCCACCCCCGTCGTCGTGCACCGGTGCCGGGACCCCCACTGGCCCGCCCCCGTTGGCCATGGTAGGCGGGCGGGCCTGGGGCGGCGACCTCAAACGACAGAATGTGCGCAGGTCAGAACGCAGTTGTGCGCATCAGCGGCCGACCAGTGCGAGGGCGTGGTCGAGGGCCTGGAGCAGCCGGCCCGTCGTCGCCCGGTCGCGTACCGCCAGCCGGAGCCAGGAGCGGTCCAGCCCGGGGAAGGTGTCCCCGCGGCGGACGGCGAAGCCGAGGGCGCGCAGCCTGGTACGGACCTCCGCGGCGCCCGCCACCCGGATCAGGACGAACGGCCCCTGCGCCACTCCGGCGACGGTCACCTCGTCGAACTCCGTCAGCCCCGCCAGCAGATGTGCCCGGTCCACGGCGATCCGCCGCGCCGCCTCCTGCGCCTCGGCCAGCGCGGCCGGAGCCACACAGGCCTCGGCCGCCACCAGCGCCGGGGTGGACACCGGCCACAGCGGCTGCGCGGCCGCCAGCTTCGCGATCACCTCGGGCTCGGCCAGCACATAGCCGATCCGCAGCCCGGCCAGCCCCCAGGTCTTCGTCAGGCTCCGCAGCACCACCAGCCCCGGCAGGTCCATCCGCCCGGCCAGGGCCTCCCGCTCGTCCGGGACGGCGTCCATGAAGGCCTCGTCCACCACCAGGATCCGGCCCGGCCGGGCCAGGGCCGCAAGCGCCGCCGCCGGGTGCAGGACGGACGTCGGGTTGGTCGGGTTGCCGATCACCACCAGGTCCGCGTCCTCGGGCACGGCCGCAGGGTCCAGCCGGAACCCGTCCGCCGCCCGCAGCACGACTCGCTCCACCCGGTGCCCCGCGTCCCGCAGGGCCGCTTCGGGTTCGGTGAACTGCGGGTGCACCACGACCGGCCGTACGGCGCCCAAAGCCCGCGCGATCAGTACGAAGGCCTCCGCGGCCCCGGCGGTCAACAGCACCCGCTCGACCGGCAGACCGTGCCGTGCCGCCACCGCCGCGCGGGCCCGGCGCCCGTCGGGGTATGCGGCGAGCTCCCCGAGGGAGGCGGCGATGCGCTGCTTGAGCCACTCCGGGGGCGTGCCCGCGCGGACGTTGACCGCGAGGTCCACCAGCGCGGAGCCCGTGTCGATCACCTCCGCGTCCCCGTGGTGGCGCAGGTCGTGGGCCTGGGCCGTGGCCACCGCGCAGGTCGCCGACACCGACCGCCGCTTGGGCACGAGGAGTTCCCCGCCGCCCGCGAGGGCCGCGGCCTCCGCGACCGACGGGGTCCCGGCCGCGGCGCGCGCGGCCTCCGAGGGGTGCGGGACGGTGACGGCGGCCAGCTCTTGGGGGGTGTAGCCGAGCAGGGGTACGCCGAATCGTTTCGCCGCGCCCGCGATCCCCGCCTCGACCGTCTTCGACTCCACGGTGGCCAGCGCCGTCACCGCCTCCGTGGCCAGCCCGGCACCCCGCAGCGTCTCCTCGACCAGGGCGCAGACCTCCGCGACGGAAACACCCGCGCGTCCGCCGACCCCGACCACCAGCTGTGTCGTGTACTCGCCCACCGGGGCTCCTCCCTCCGTAGTCACGGCCACCGGCACCTCACCGGCGCCGGTCAGTCGTCAACGATGCGACGCCCGCGGCCCGCGCGCGGACGTGCGCGCGGAGCGGGGACTCTGTATGCAGGGGCACATGGCCGTGATCGTGGCGCTGGGCGCGTTCCTGATGACCCTGGCGGGCGGATGGACGGCGCAGCGCGTCACCGACCGCCGCCACCTCGTGCTGGGCCTGGCCGGCGGGCTGATGCTCGGCGTCGTCGGCCTCGACCTGCTCCCGGAGGCCCTCCACGCGGCGGGCGACGAGATCTTCGGCGTGCCGCTGGCCCTGCTGCTCTTCGTGGCCGGATTCCTCGTCGCGCACGTGGTGGAACGGCTGCTGGCCGTCCGTCAGGCCGCACACGGCGCCGAGGACGGCGCCCGCGTCCCCCAGGTCGGGCTCACCGCGGCCGCGGCGATGGTCGGCCACAGCCTCGCCGACGGCGTGGCCCTGGGAGCGGCCTTCCAGATCGGCGGGGGGATGGGCCTGGCCGTGGCGCTGGCCGTCATCACCCACGACTTCGCCGACGGATTCAACACGTACACGCTCACCAGCCTCTACGGGAACGACCGCCGCAAGGCCCTGATGATGCTCTTCGCGGACGCCGTCGCCCCGGTCGTGGGCGCGGCGTCCACTCTGCTGTTCACCCTTCCGGAGGAACCCCTCGGCGCCTACCTCGGCTTCTTCGGCGGCGTCCTGCTCTACCTCGCCGCCGCCGAGATCCTGCCCGAAGCGCACCACAAGCACCCCGCCCTGTCCACGCTGATGTGCACGGTGGGCGGGGTGGCGGGGATCTGGCTGGTGGTGGGCATCGCGGAGTGACCGCGGGCGGCGGACGGGGGTCACCGCCGTGCTGCCGCGGCTTGCGTGAAGCGGCGGGCGACGGACGGCTCCGCCGCCCAGTGCGTGTGCAGATAACTGGCGTGCACACCCTGCTGGACGAAGCCCTCGACCCGGCGTTCCGGGTGCGTGAACCCCCACGCCGGCGCGGCCCCGGCGCCCGGCTCGATCACCGTCCGGTGGAACTCGTGCCCGCGCAGCCGGGTCCCGGCCCGCGCGAGCGCGCTGTCGGACACCGCCACCGCCTCGCGGTAGCCCAGGGTGAGGCGCTCCGACATGCGCGCGTCGGCGTCGAGCACCCCGCACATCGGCTTCCCGTCCAGCGACCGCCCGAGGTACAGCAGCCCGGCGCACTCGGCGGCCACCGGGCCGCCGGCCGCGGCGAAGTCGGCGACCGCCTTGCGGAGCGGTTCGTTGGCGGACAGCTCGGGCGCGTACACCTCGGGGAAGCCGCCGCCGATCACCAGGCCGGTGGTTCCCTCGGGGAGTGCCTCGTCCCCGAGCGGGTCGAAGGTGACGACGTCCGCCCCGGCGGCGGTGAGCAGCTCCGCGTGCTCGGCGTACGAGAACGTGAACGCGGCCCCGCCGGCGACTGCGACCACCGGCCGTCGGCTGGGGCGCTGCCCCAGAATCCGCGCCTCGAACGCCGGCGAGGCTGAATCATCCAGCCCCTCCGGCGTTTGAGGAGCGGGGTGTGGGGTGGAGCCCCAGCTGCGCGTCAGCGCAGTCGCCGGAGCCCAGGCCTCGCAGGCCAACGGCGGGGCCGTACGGGCCAGGGCCATCAGTGCGTCCAGGTCGCAGCCCGCCCGCACCTGCGCGGCCAGCGCCGACACCGCGGCCAGCGCATCGGCTCGCCGCTCGGCCACCGGCACCAGCCCCAGGTGCCGCGAGGGCGTGGCCACCTGCGGAGCCCGCCGCAGGACGCCGAGCACCGGCATCCCCGCTTCCTCCAGGGCCTCCCGCAGCATCACCTCGTGCCGGTCGGACCCGACCTTGTTCAGGATCACGCCGCCCAGCCGCACCTGCGGGTCGAACGACGCGAAGCCGTGCACCAGCGCCGCCACCGACCGCGACTGCGAGGAGGCGTCGACCACCAGCACCACCGGCGCCCGCAGCAACTTCGCGACCTGCGCCGTCGACGCCAGTTCACCCCGGCCCGCAGCCCCGTCGTAGAGGCCCATCACGCCCTCGACCACGGCGAGGTCGCACCCGGACGCCCCGTGCGCGAACAGCGGAGCGACCAGCTCGGGCCCGCACATGAAGGCGTCGAGGTTCCGCCCCGGCCGGCCGGTGGCCAGCGCGTGGTAGCCGGGGTCGATGTAGTCGGGCCCGGCCTTGTGCGGGGACACGGCGAGGCCGCGCTCCGCGAAGGCCGCCATCAGGCCCGTGGCCACGGTCGTCTTTCCGCTGCCGGACGACGGCGCGGCGACGACCAGCCGGGGAACGTTGAACGAGGTCACCACTCGATGCCCTTCTGGCCCTTCTGGCCGGTGTCCATCGGGTGCTTGACCTTGGTCATCTCGGTGACGAGGTCCGCGAACTCCACCAGCTTCTCCGGCGCGTTGCGGCCCGTGATGACCACGTGCTGCGTGCCGGGACGGCCCCGCAGCACCTCGATGACCTCGTCGACGTCGATCCAGCCCCAGTGCATCGGGTAGGCGAACTCGTCGAGCACATACAGCTTGTGCGTCTCGGCGGCCAGATCGCGCTTGACCTGCTCCCAGCCCTCCTTGGCCGCCTGCTCGTTGTCGAGCTGCGCGTCCCGCTGGACCCAGGACCAGCCCTCGCCCATCTTGTGCCAGGCGACCGCGCCGCCCTCGCCGGAGGCGCCGAGCACCTTGAGCGCGTTCTCCTCGCCGACCTTCCACTTCGCCGACTTGACGAACTGGAACACCCCGATCGACCAGCCCTGGTTCCAGGCGCGCAGCGCCAGCCCGAAGGCCGCCGTGGACTTGCCCTTGCCGGGGCCGGTGTGGACGAAGACGAGCGGACGGTTGCGGCGCTGGCGCGTCGTGAGTCCGTCGTCCGGAACGACGGACGGCTGTCCCTGCGGCATTACGCGGCCCTCCTGTTGCTGCTGTCGGATGATGCGCTGGATGACACTGCGGTACGTACGTTCTTCACGAGGCCGGCCAGCGAGTCGGCCCGCAGCCCGTCGAGCGTGACGGCGGGCCCGCCGAGATCGATGGCCAGGACCCCGGCCAGCCCCAGCCGGACCGGCCCGGATTCGCAGTCCACGACCACGGAGGCGACGCCCCCCGCCTGCAGCAGCCGCGCGCTGCGCCCCGCGAGCTCCCGCGGGGTGCCGCCCGACCCGCCGGCGGCGGTTCCGGCGGAGGTGGCCCGCCCGTCGGTGACGACCACGAGCAGCGGCCGGCGCGAGGGATCCCTGAGCCGCTCGATCCGCAGCACCTCGTGGGCCTTCAGCAGCCCGGCGGCCAGCGGGGTGCGGCCGCCCGTCGGCAGCCGCTCCAGCCGGGCCGCGGCCGCGTCCACCGAGGACGTCGGCGGCAGCGCCAGCTCGGCGGTGGCCCCCCGGAAGGTGATCAGGCCGACCTTGTCCCGGCGCTGGTACGCGTCCAGGAGCAGCGACAGCACGGCGCCCTTGACCGCGCTCATGCGCTGCCGCGCGGCCATCGAGCCGGAGGCGTCGACGACGAAGAGGACGAGGTTGCCCTCGCGGCCCTCCCGCGTGGCCTGGCGCAGATCGTCCTTGCGGATCACCAGGCCGCGGCCGTCGCGGCCGCGCGCCTTCTGGTGCGGGGCGGCCGCGTGCACCGTGGCCGCCAGGTGCAGCTTCGTGAGCTGGCCGCGGGGGCGCTGCGCGCCGGTGGTCCGGCCGTGCGCGGTGCGGGCGCGCGAACGCCGTCCGGCCGCGCCCTCGCCGAGCCCCGGCACGCTCAGCATCTTGGTCCGGAACGGCTCGGCGGCCCGTACGGCGGCCTGCTCAGGGCCGCCCGCCTCCTGCGCGGAGGGCTGCGGAGCCTCAGGGGCGTCCGAGGGGGCCTCGGGGGTCTCGGCGGGCTCGGCCGGGGCGTCCGCGTCCTGAGGGCCGCCCCCCTGCGGGGGCACCCCGCCGCCGCCGTCGGGGCCGCCTCCGTCGCCGTCGCCGTCCGGGCCCTCGGCGTCCGGGTCCGGCTCCGGCTCCGGCGACGGGGCGGGGTCGGGGTCAGGGTCGGGCTCGTGCTCCGGCTCGTCGTCGGGGAACTGGTCGAGGATCTCGTCCAGCCTGTCCTCGTCCAGCCCCGGTGCGTCGAAGGGATTGCGCCGCCGCCGGTGCGGCAGGGCCAGCAGAGCGGCCTGGCGCACATCCTCCTTGAGCACGGCGGTCCGCCCGGCCCAGGCGGCCAGCGCGGTCGCGGTCCGCGCCATCACGATGTCGGCCCGCATGCCGTCGACCTCGAAACCGGCGCAGGTCGCGGCGATCCGGAGCAGCGCGGTGTCGCCGAGCCGGACCTGCGGGAGCAGTGCCCGTGCGGCCACCACCCGGGCGCGGACCTCGTTCTCGTCACCGGCCCAGCGCTCGGCGAATCCCGCGGGATCGTCCTCGTACGCGAGCCGGCGGCGCACGACCTCGACCCGCTGGGCGGGCTCGCGGGAGGCGGCGACCTCGACGGTCAGCCCGAAGCGGTCGAGCAGCTGCGGCCGCAGCTCACCCTCCTCGGGGTTCATCGTGCCGACGAGCAGGAAGCGGGCGGCGTGGCGGACGGAGACACCCTCGCGCTCCACGTAGGAGGCACCCATCGCCGCGGCGTCGAGCAGCAGGTCGATCAGGTGGTCGTGGAGGAGATTGACCTCGTCGACGTAGAGGATCCCGCGGTGGGCGTCGGCGAGCAGTCCGGGCTCGAAGGCCTTCACGCCTTCGGCGAGGGCCCGTTCGATGTCGAGGGCGCCGACGAGGCGGTCCTCGGAGGCGCCGACGGGCAGCTCCACCATGCGGGCCGGCCGGGTGCCGGCCGGGCCGGGCTCGTGAGGGCCGTCCGGGCAGGCCGGGTCCGGCGCGCCGGGCGCGCACGAGAACCGGCAGCCGGGCACGACGTCGACCTGCGGCAGCAGGGTCGACAGCGCGCGCACGGCGGTGGACTTGGCAGTCCCCTTCTCGCCGCGCACCAGCACACCACCGACCGCGGGGCTCACGGCGTTGAGCAGGAGCGCCAGCCGCAGGTCGGACTGGCCGACCACTGCGGTGAACGGATAGGGCGTACTCATGTGTTGCTCACTCCTTCGAAGCTGCGGGTCCGCGCCGGGGGCCTGGCCGAGGTCTGCGGGTGCGGCGCCGTTGCGCGGGGTCCGCCCCGGACCCCGCGCCCCGAACGCAGGCGGGGCTGTATTCGGCCGCTGCCGTCCGTCCGGTGCGGCCGGATTGCCCGCAGGGCGACCCCGGCCTCGCCGGCGTTCGAGGCGCGGGTCCGGGCAGAGCCCGGTTCGGGGAAGGGGCGGGGTGGGGGAGAGCCCCGCAGGGCCACCGCCGTCACGGGGCGCCCGGAGGCAGGAAGGGCAGACCCGCAGGGGCGCCGTCCTCGATGAGCCGCAGCAGCGCACGCGTGTCGGCGTGTTCCTCGATCAGGTCGCCCAGCAGGTCCAGCTGTGCCTCCCGCAGCGCGGAGAACGAGGTGTCCGGCGCCGGGACGAAGGCGCGCCCCGCGGCCGCCGCCACCTCACGGAGGAACGCCCGGCGGAAGCCGTCCGACTCCAGGGAACCGTGCCAGTGGGTGCCCCACACCGACCCGACCCGGCAGCCGTCCAGGAAGGCCTCACCGCCCAGCACCTCGGCCACGCCGTGGTGGATCTCGTAGCCGCCGACCGCCTCGCCGAGCGCCGTCCCGGAGGGCCGCGCCAGGGTCTTCTCCCGCTCGAAGCGGACCCGTACGGGGAGTATCCCGAGGCCGTCGACCTCGCCCGCCCGCGATTCGACCTCGTCGGAGATCCGCTCACCCAGCACCTGGAACCCGCCGCAGATGCCCAGGACCGGCCGGCCCTCCGCGGCCCGCCGCGCCAGCGCGTCCGCGAGCCCGCGTTCGCGCAGCCAGGAGAGGGCCTTGACCGTGCCCCGGGTGCCGGGGACGACGACCAGGTCCGCGTCGGCCAGTTCCTCGGCCCGGTCCACGAACCGCACCACGACCCCGGGCTCCGCCGCGAGCGCGTCGACGTCCGTGAAGTTCGACATCAGCGGCACCGCACACACGGCGACCCGCAGCACGTCCTCTCCCACGGGCGGCGCCACCACGGACTCCCGTACCGCGCCCCGCAGGGAGACGCGCAGGCCGTCCTCCTCGTCGATGCCCAGCCCGTGCCGGAACGGCAGCACCCCGTAGGTCGCCCGCCCGGTCAGGCCGCGCAGCATCTCCATGCCCGGCTCCAGCAGCGACACGTCGCCGCGGAACTTGTTGACCATGTACCCCGCGATCAGCGACTGGTCCTCGGGGGAGAGCAGCGCGGTCGTCCCGAAGAAGGACGCGAAGACGCCGCCCCGGTCGATGTCGCCGACCACGACCACCGGGAACCGCGCCGCCCGCGCGATGCCCATGTTCACGATGTCGGTCCGGCGCAGGTTGATCTCGGCCGGACTTCCCGCCCCCTCGCAGATCACGGCGTCATACGTGCCCCGCAGCTGCTCCAGACAGTCCGTGACGATGCCGAGCAGCTGCTCCTGACGCCCGCCGTGGTAGCCGCGGGCGCTCATCTCGCCCACCGGCTTCCCCAGCAGTACGACCTGGCTGCTGCGGTCGCCGCCGGGCTTGAGCAGCACCGGGTTCATCAGCGCGGTCGGCTCCACGCGGGCCGCCTGGGCCTGCATCGCCTGGGCGCGCCCGATCTCGGCGCCCTCCTGCGTGACGAACGAGTTGAGCGACATGTTCTGCGCTTTGAAGGGCGCCACCTTCACGCCCTGGCGGGCCAGCCAGCGGCAGATGCCCGCGGTGACCACGCTCTTGCCGGCGTCCGACGTGGTGCCCGCGACCAGCAGTCCGCCGCCGCGCTTCGCGCCGCTCATCCGCGCCGCCCTCTCTTGGTCGTACGGGGGACCGGCAGCCGGGAGACCTGCAGCCGTGAGACCAGCAGCCGGGAGGCCACACAGGTGCCCAGGGCCAGCCAGGTCACCCGGTGCGACAGCCGGACCGCCCGCTCGATGTCCGCGACCTCCACCGGCCGCCCCTTCTCGCCGTTCAGTACGGCCCGGTGCTCGACCCGGCCGCCGTACGCCAGGGTCCCGCCCAGTCTGACGCCGAGGGCCCCGGCGAAGGAGGCCTCGACGGGTCCGGCGTTCGGGCTGGGGTGCGCGGCGGCGTCCGAGCGCCAGGCCCGTACGGCTCCCCGCCGGTCGGGTCCGGCCAGTACGGCGGCGGCCGCCGTCAGCCGGGCCCCGGGCCAGCCCGCCAGGTCGTCGAGGCGGGCGGAGGCCCAGCCGTAGCGCAGGTAGCGGGGGGACTTGTGGCCGACCATCGCGTCCAGGGTGTTCACGGCCCGGAAGGCCAGCAGGCCGGGGACGCCGGCGACGGCCCCCCACACCAGGGCCCCGACGACCGCGTCGGAGGTGTTCTCGGCGACCGACTCGACGACGGCGCGCGCCATCTGCTGCCCGTCCAGCGCCTGCGGGTCGCGCCCGCACAGGTGGGGCAGGCGCTCCCGGGCCACCTCGACGTCCCCGGCGGCGAGCGCCCCGCCGATGGCGCGGGCCTCACGGCCCAGCGAAGTGCCGCCCACGACGGCCCAGGTGGCGGCGGCGGTCAGGGCGATACGGGCAGCGGCGGGCCGGGAGCGCACGGCGCGGGCGCCCAGCGCGCCGACGGCGGCGGCGCCCCCGGCGCACATCAGGGTGTGCAGGAGGCCCCGGGCGCGGTCGTCGCGCCACAGGGAGCGCTCGACGGCGGCGGCGGCCCGTCCGAAGGCGGCCACGGGGTGCCCTCGGCGGGGATCACCGAGGATCCGGTCGCCGATCAGGCCCGCCGTGACGCCGTACGCGAAGACGCGATCGGCACGCATGGTGGCAGGTATGTCCTCACTCAGGGTCCGCGCCCTGGTTCGACGTGTCCGGCGGCGAGAGTTCCTGGCTCCCGGGACGCACGCGCGGCGTGCGCTCCCCGGTGACAGTGGCGGGACCGCGCCGGATTCGCACCGGACTTCCTCTCCATGCCGCCGTATTGGCTCGGGCAGTCCACCACGCACCGAGAACGCCCGTCAACTCGCCGTTGACCTGCGGTGCGGTGGGAGCGGGAGATGCGAAAGCTCCCCCCGGGAGAAACCCGGGGGGAGCTTCGCGCCCTGCGCGCCGTACGGCGGCGGATCAGGCGACGATCAGGTAGATCCCATACGTCACGGCGGCCGCGACGAGCGAGAAGCAGAGGTATGCACCGCTGCGGGCCAGGGTGGCGGTGCCGCCCTGCTCGGTCGCGGCCTCGTGCTTGGACAGGCCCATCAGACCCAGGGTGAACAGGGCCACGAGGGCGACGGTGGCGAAGAGGCTGACCCCGAAGACGGAGCCGAGTGCTTCCCAGTCGATCTTCATACTGCCGTTTCCTCTGTGTGTCTCGGTCAGACCGCGGCGGCCGGAGCCGCCGGGGTCGTCGTCGCGGCCGGGATGGTGGCCTTGAGGGCGTCGTCCGTGACCGCGGCGGTCGTACCGGCGGCGGTCATGCCGGCCGCGGCGACGGTCGGCGGGACGGTGACGGCCGCGATCGCCGTGGTGACGACCCCCGGCTCGTGGGCGTCGACCGGCTCCACGTCGTTGACGTTGCTGTGGTCGACGACCTGGCGGCGCGAGATGAGCCAGATGGCGAGGCAGGAGCCGACCAGGAAGACGGTGACGGCGGCGATGCCGATGTCACCGATGCGCATGACCAGTTCGGCACCGGCCGAGACCAGCGCGGCGGCCGGCAGGGTCAGGCCCCACGCGACGAACATGCGGGTCGCGGTGGACCAGCGGACCACACCGCCCTTGCGGCCCAGGCCCGCACCCATGACCGCACCGGAGCACGAGTGGGTGGTGGAGAGCGAGAAGCCCAGGTTGGAGGAGGCGAGGATGACGGACGCGGCCGAGGTCTGGGCGGCGAAGCCCTGCTGCGGCTGCAGGTCGGTCAGGCCCTTGCCCATGGTGCGGATGATGCGCCAGCCGCCCAGGTAGGTGCCCATCGCGATGGCCACACCGGCCGAGACGATGACCCAGACCGGCGGGTTCGAGTCGGGCGCGATCGCACCGCCGGCGATGAGGGCCAGGGTGATGATGCCCATCGTCTTCTGCGCGTCGTTGGTGCCGTGCGCGAGGGAGACGAGACCCGCCGAGGCGATCTGACCGGCGCGGTAGCCCTTGGCGGAGGTCTTCTCGCCGACCTTGTCACCCAGCTTGTAGGTGACCTTGGCGGCCAGGTACGCGGCGATGCCGGCCACCAGCGGGGCGGCGATCGCGGGGATGAGCACCTTGGTGACGACGACGCTGCCGTTGACCGCGCCGATGCCGGCGGAGGCGACCGCGGCGCCGATCAGGCCGCCCATCAGGGCGTGCGAGGAGCTGGAGGGGAGACCCACCAGCCAGGTGACGAGGTTCCAGAGGATCGCGCCGACCAGGGCGGCGAAGATCACTTCTGGCTGGATGCCTTCCTCGTTGACCAGGCCCTTGGAGATCGTCTTGGCGACCTCCACGGACATGAACGCGCCGACGAGGTTGAGCACGGCGGACATGGCCACCGCCGTCTTGGGCTTGAGGGCGCCGGTCGAGATGGTGGTGGCCATCGCGTTGGCCGTGTCGTGGAAACCGTTCGTGAAGTCGAACACGAGAGCGGTGATGATCACGATCCCGAGGAGAAGCGTTATGTGCTCCATTTACCCAGGCTTCTGTTTGACGTCAGTGGTTCGGCGACCGTAGGCAATCTGGGTGAACGGAAGGTGAACTGACTCCGGCGGAGCGGTGTACTGGCACGGGGCCCCATCGTCGCATTCGTCCTGATTCTGTCGGAGATATCGCCATTAATGCACGTCAAAGCCGGGAGAATGAACCCCTCCGTGTGGTGTCGGCGAGGCATGCGGCACCGCTTCCGGAGCCCCGAAAGAGATCTAGATCACCCCACCCCCGGCCTCGGCGGAGCGAGTTCCTCCGGTGGCCCGCCCGACCCGGGGCGCAGACACTGGAGCGGTGCGTACCGCGACAGTGACGGCAGCAGCCGTGACCACGGCCCTTCTGGGCGCCGCAGCGGCCGCCGTCGCGGTCGGCAGGTACGCCGCCGCAGCGGCCCTGCGGCCCGAACCCGGCCGTCCGCTTCCCGGCGGGCCGCGCCTGAGCGTCCACTCCACCGCCCCCGGCCGGGTCGCGCTGACCCGCTCGCTCGCCTCCCTGCGCCCCGGCACGTACGGCTTGGTCGCGCCGGGTGTGCACGCCGTGGTCGGGCCCGTGCTGCCGGACGCCGAACACGACCCCGACACCGTCGTACGGCGGCTCCTCTCCGTCACCCACGGCACCCTCAGCCCCGGAACCCGCGTCGCCCTCACCCCCCAGGTGCACCTCGGCGACCCCCGCACCGCCCTCGGGCTCGACCACGCCGACGTGGACGTCCCCGGGGAGCTCGGCGCTCTCCCCGCCTGGTTCGTGCCCGGAGCCCGGGACACGTGGGTGATCACCGTGCACGGGCTCGGCGCCGGCCGCGAGCACCCGATGGTGGTCATGCCCTTCCTGCACCGCCACCGGCTGCCCGTCCTGGACCTCGGATACCGGGGCGACCTCGGCGCGCCCGCCTCCCCCGACGGCCTCGGCCACCTCGGCGAATCGGAGTGGCGGGACCTGGACGCCGCCATCCGCTACGCGGTGCGCTACGGCGCCCGGCGCGTGGTCCTGCACGGCTGGTCCACCGGCGCCACCATGGCCCTGCACGCCGCCGAGCGCTCGGCGCTGGCCGACCGGATCTCCGGGCTGGTGCTGGACTCGCCGGTGCTCGACTGGCACACCACCCTGCGCGGGCTCGCCGCGGCCCGTCACACCCCGGCCGTGGTACTGCCGCTGGCGGTCCGGGCGGCCGAGGGCCGCGCGGGACTGCGCGCCGACCGCCGGGCGCCGGGTGCGGACCCCGGCGCGCTGCGCGTCCCCGTACTGATCTTCCACGGCCCGGACGACGCGCTCGCTCCCTGGGGCCCCTCGCGCAGGCTGGCCGCCGCCCGCCCCGACCTCGTCACCCTGCAGACCGTGGCCGGGGCCGGGCACGGGGCGATGTGGAACGCGGACCCGACCGGGTACGAAGAGGCCCTGCGTCGCTTCCTCACCCCCCTCATGTGAGCGCCCGTCATGTGAAGGCCGTGTGACGGACCGGGCCCTGCGGGCGTGTTGTCCCGGTCTGCGCCTCCGGTAGCCGGCGGCAAGGGCTGATTCCGTTTGGGCTTTCGGCCAGTGACGGGCGAGACTGCTTCCGTGACGTCCCGAAAGCCTGATGAGCAGTTGGCTCGCGACTCCAGACTCCGACTCGTCTCCCCTCGGTCCGTCGCCGCGGCCCGCAAGGCGGTGACCGACCGGCGTACCCGCCCCGCCCCGAGGCCCCCGGCGGGGACGCCCGCCACGGCCGACCTCGCGAACCGGGCCCGGGCCTCGCTCGCCGATGCCGTACGCCTGACCCGCTGGGCCGAGCGCAACCTCGGCGCCGGAGACGGCGGCAGGCCCGCCCCCACGGGCGCCCTGGCGGCCTCCGACGTGGAACGGGCCGCGGCGGAACTGGGCCTGACGCACGGCCAGATCCAGGTCGGCTGGGACCGCGCCCGACTCGCCGGCCTGGTCGAGGTGCACGGCGGCCACGCCCGGCCGGGCTGGCGGCTGCGCGCCTGGGACCGCGACGACACCGCCGTCCTGCGCGGCTGGGTCGCCCTCTTCGACGCCTGGTCGCTGGTCCACCCCGCCCCCGCCGACATCGCCCCCGCGGCCGTCGCCGAGGTCGTCGAGGCGATGCCCCAACTCCTCTCCCTGCTCCAGCTCTCCGCCGGCCCGGTGACCGTCCCCGACCTGCTCGACCTGCTCGGGCAGCGCGTCACCGAACTGCGCGACGAGCGGTGCGAGATCCCCTACGACGCGGAGCCCGCGTCCGCGCGGACGGCCCCCACCGCCGAACCGGGAGCCCCGGCCCCCGTCCAGCCGGAAGCCATCCAGCCGGAAGCCCCGGCCGCCGGACACGGCGCCCCGGCCGCCGCCGAACACAAAGTCATCGCCGAACCGGACCCGTCCGCAGCCTCCGGATCCGCCGAGACCCGTCCCGTCCCGCTCGCCCGGCTGCTGCGCTGGGCCCTCGGCGGACTCGCCGCCGTGGACGCAGTCACCCTCGGCCCCGCCCGGGCCACGCTCACCCCGCTCGGCAGCTGGGCCGTCTGGGTCAAGCTGGAGCAGATCTGCGTCGCGGCACAGAGCCCCGCCGGGAACATCGAGCAGTCCGCCGCCGCCATGCTGCACGGCTGCGCCCGCCTCACTCCCGGCCCGGCCCGTGCCGAGTACCAGGCCTGGCTCGCCGCCCGGCCCGTCGGCCACGCCGTGGCCGAGCTCCTGCAGGCCGCCCGCGGCGAGGACGCCCTGCTGCGCGGCCTCGCCTTCGAGGCGCTGCGCGTGGTCGGCGCCCCCGCCGAGCCCGAGGTGCGCGCGGCCGTCCGCGAGCCGGCCCTGCGCCCCTATGCCCTGCTCTGGCTCGCCGTGTACGACGGGATCGACCCCGACGAGGCGCAGGACGTCCTCACCGCTGAGGAGTCGACCTGGCTCTGGGTGGACACCGCGGCCGCCATCGCCGACCACGGCGAGGCCGACCTGCTGGCCCGCCACCTTGACTCGGCCGTCCGGACCACCGTCCCCCGGCTGCTGGACGAGATCCGCGCGGTCGGCCATCCGCGCACCGTGCAGGTCCTGGTCGCGCTGGCCGCGGCCCACCCGGACCCTGCCCTGGCCAAGGCGGTCCGCCGGGCCGCCTTCCAGGTCCACACCGGCGGCGCCTGAGACACCCCCTGGCCCCGTACGGTCACGGTTCGGCGGGGGCGGACGCGCCGCGGGTCTCAGACCTGCGGTGCGTACGTCCCGAAGCTCCAGATGTTGCCCTCGCCGTCCCGGGCCATGTAGTCGCGGGAGCCGTAGTCCTGGTCGGTGGGCTCCATCAGGATCTCCACGCCGTGCTCCGCCGCCCGCCGGTGGTGGGCGTCCACGTCGTCGACCACCACATAGACCCCCGAGGGGCCGGCGCCCTCCATGGCCTTGTCGAAGACCCCGCCGGTGCCCTTGCTTCCCAGCATCACCAGGCCGTTGCCGTAGGCCAGTTCGGCGTGCATCACCGAACCGTCCTCACCCTCGTACACCGCGACCTGGCTGAACCCGAAGGCCTCGGTCAGCAGCTTGATGGCCGCCTTCGCATCGCGGTAGACCAGCGTGGGACAGATGGACGGAACGCCTGCCATGACGATCACTCCCTCTCGTGACGGTGACCCGCGTCACATCAGCATGGCAGGCGCCGACGACAGTCAGGGGAAGGTGTCGCACCGGGCCATGTCGCCGGTCCGGCAGCCCTGGTAGAACCACCGCCGGCGCTGCTCGGCCGAGCCGTGCGTCCAGGACTCCGGGGTGACCCGGCCCTGGGTCTTCTCCTGGATCCGAGCGTCCCGGCCAGGTTCTGGACGTGATGCCCGTACTCGGGGGCGATGACGTACGCCTGGGCGAAGGGGCCGCCGTTCGCGCCGAACTTCGTCCGCAGGTCGTCGTAGAACGCCAGGTCCAGGTAGACCCGCCGGTCGGCGGGGCAGTAGAAGGGCCCGACCGCCGAGGTGGCCGCCCCGCAGCCGGTGTTCACGCGGTCCTGGAAGAAGAACGTCGCCGCCGGGCCGTACGTACCGTCGCGCCTGGTGGACTCCTGCCTCCAGAAGTCCTGGGCGCTGTTGACCACCGCCACCAGCCGGCAGTCCTCCCGGGTCCCGCACCGCCGTCCGTCGGTGGAATCGGTGAGCCATGTGCCCTGCGGTGAGTATCAACCCGTTCATCCAGGTCTGCGCCCCGGCCCTCACGGGGGATCCCTGACCCGAACGGGGGACGCGCGCGAGCGGCCCCGGGTGTCGCGGGGCGGACCGGCGGCCCGGAAAGTAGTTGCGCACCCCCGGTAGAATGTCTCCCATGGCAAATCTCCTCGCGGATTAGCGGCGTCGAAGCATCGCGTCCTGCCCCCTCTTCCGCCGTCCCCACCCGCCCTGGAGTATTTCCGTGATCACCGCCACCGGCGTCGAGCTGCGCGCCGGCGCCCGCGTCCTCATCGAGTCCGCCTCCTTCCGCGTCGCCAAGGGCGACCGCATCGGCCTGGTCGGCCGCAATGGAGCGGGCAAGACCACCCTCACCAAGTGCCTCGCGGGTGAGGGCCAGCCCGCCGCCGGCTCCATCGCCCGCTCGGGTGAGGTCGGCTACCTCCCGCAGGACCCGCGCACCGGCGATCTCGAGGTCCTGGCCCGCGACCGGATCCTGTCCGCGCGCGGTCTCGACGTCCTGATCAAGAAGATGCGCATGAACGAGGAGCGCATCGCCAACGGCAGCGGCGGCACCCGCGAGAAGGCGCTGCGCCAGTACGAGCGCCAGGAGACCGAGTTCCTCACCAAGGGCGGGTACGCCGCCGAGTCGGAGGCCGCGACCATCTCGGCCGCCCTCGGCCTGCCCGACCGGGTCCTCGGCCAGCCGCTGCACACCCTCTCCGGCGGCCAGCGCCGCCGCGTCGAGCTGGCCCGGATCCTCTTCTCGGACGCCGACACCCTGCTCCTCGACGAGCCCACCAACCACCTCGACGCCGACTCGATCGTCTGGCTGCGGGACTATCTGAAGAGCTACCGCGGCGGCTTCATCGTGATCTCCCACGATGTCGACCTGGTCGAGACCGTCGTCAACAAGGTCTTCTACCTGGACGCCAACCGCGCCCAGATCGACGTCTACAACATGGGCTGGAAGCTCTACCAGCAGCAGCGCGAGGCCGACGAGAAGCGCCGCAAGCGCGAGCGCCAGAACGCGGAGAAGAAGGCCGCGGCCCTGAACTCGCAGGCCGACAAGATGCGCGCCAAGGCCACCAAGACCGTCGCCGCGCAGAACATGGCCAAGCGCGCCGACCGGCTGCTCGCCGGCCTGGACGCCGTCCGCGTCTCCGACAAGGTCGCCAAGCTGCGCTTCCCGGACCCGGCGCCCTGCGGAAAGACGCCGCTGACCGCCGAGGGCCTCTCCAAGTCCTACGGCTCGCTGGAGATCTTCACCGACGTCGACCTGGCCATCGACAAGGGCTCCCGCGTCGTCATCCTCGGCCTCAACGGCGCGGGCAAGACCACCCTGCTGCGCCTGCTGTCGGGCACCGAGAAGCCGGACACCGGCACGGTCGTCCCCGGTCACGGCCTCAAGCTCGGCTACTACGCCCAGGAGCACGAGACCCTGGACCCGGAGCGCACGGTCCTGGAGAACATGCGCTCCTCCGCGCCCGACCTGGACCTGGTCGCCGTACGCAAGACGCTCGGCTCCTTCCTCTTCTCCGGCGACGACGTGGACAAGCCCGCCGGGGTTCTCTCCGGTGGCGAGAAGACCCGTCTCGCCCTGGCCACGCTGGTCGTCTCCTCGGCCAACGTGCTGCTTCTCGACGAGCCCACGAACAACCTCGACCCGGCCAGCCGCGAGGAGATCCTGGGCGCGCTGCGCACGTACAAGGGCGCGGTCATCCTCGTCACGCACGACGAGGGCGCCGTCGAGGCGCTGGAGCCGGAGCGGATCATCCTGCTCCCGGACGGCGTCGAGGACCTGTGGGGACCGGACTACCGGGACCTGGTCGCCCTCGCCTGACCCCCCGCGGGGTCCGGCGGGGCCCGCTCCGGCTTCCCTCCGGCCCCCCTCGGGCCCCCTCGGGCTCTGATCCAGTTCCTTATGGATCATTCGGCTCAGGGGTGATCCATCATCTGAGTGAGACGGTCTCGTACCGTTGCGCGTCGTCCGCGGGCCCCGGCCGCACCGGTGAAGGTGCGCGGCCGGGGCCGTTCGTTTTCCGCCGTCCCGCCTCTGACCTGGCGATTCCCGGCGCGAGCGGCGAAGTGTGACGCACGTCATGCGGCGGAAGAGAAGATTCCGTTCTGCGCGTGTGTCCACCGCTCGATAAATGCCGTCGTACCGACCTTGCTGAATGGGTGGCCAGGAAGCGTGGGAGGGGTGATCATGAGAAGTCCAGAGCGCACTTCCCATGAGGAGGCACGGGTGGCCGAGACTCTGAAGAAGGGCAGCCGGGTGACCGGCGCCGCGCGCGACAAGCTCGCGGCAGACCTGAAGAAGAAGTACGACTCCGGTGCGAGTATCCGGGCGCTGGCCGAAGAGACCGGCCGGTCCTATGGATTCGTCCACCGGATGCTCAGTGAGTCCGGGGTTTCACTGCGTGGTCGCGGAGGCGCGACACGCGGCAAGAAGGCGGCTACGGCCTGACCCCGGTCCCATCGGATCCAACGCGTCAACGGCTCCAAGGCTTACATGATCCGACGTTTCCTTCGGTGACCCCCGGTCGGCCCTCCGGTCGACTGGGTGGTTACTGTGCAGTCACTTAGGCCGAGCTTGCGGCCGACTGCACACCGGAGGCATACAGATGGCTCTGCTCGACAAGGACGGCGTACGACTCACCGTCGACGACACGGTCGCCACGGTGACACTGACCAATCCGGCCAAGCGAAATGCCCAATCCCCCGCGCTCTGGCGGGCTTTGGCCGAGGCCGGGAGGTTGTTGCCGGGCACCGTCCGGGTTGTCGTGCTGCGCGGTGAGGGGAAGTCCTTCTCCGCCGGGCTCGACCGGCAGGCGTTCACCCCCGAAGGTTTCGAGGGAGAGCCGTCCTTCCTCGATCTGGCACGCGGTTCGGACGAACTGCTCGACTCCACGATCGCCGAGTACCAGGAGGCATTCACCTGGTGGAGGCGCAACGACATCATCTCCGTCGCCGCCGTGCAGGGGCACGCGATCGGCGCCGGCTTCCAGCTCGCGCTCGCGTGCGACCTGCGCGTGGTCGCGGACGACGTGCAGTTCGCCATGCGCGAGACCAGCCTGGGCCTGGTCCCCGACCTGGCCGGTACCCAGCCCCTGACCTCCCTGGTCGGCTATGCCCGCGCCCTCGAGATCTGCGCGACGGGCCGCTTCGTGCACGCCGAGGAGGCGGAGCGGGTCGGCCTCGCGAACCTGGTCGTCCCCGCGGACGAGCTGGACGCCGCCGTGCAGGACCTCACCACCGCCCTGCTGGCCCCGCCGCGGGACGCCGTGATCGAGACCAAGGCTCTGCTGCGCGCCGCGCCGTCCCGTCCGTACGACGACCAGCGCACCGCCGAGCGCGCCGCGCAGGCCCGCCGTCTGAGGGACCTGGCGGGTCTTTCCGACTAGGGCGGCTGCCGGGGCTCCGCTTTCGACCCGCGCCTCACGACGACGGGGCCTGATCCGGCCGCGGCGGCGACGGCGGCGCGCGGTACGGGCGGAGCCGGGGAAACGGTTCCGGCCGACCGGCGCAGTCCTGACGCGTAGCCCCCGGCGCGCGCTTACCGTGGTGGCGAGTGAGTCCGCACACAGGGTGGAAGGGACACGCCATGACCGAATCCAGCGCAGGCGGCGGCTCCGCCAGGGAGCCCGCCGAGCGGGGGCGCACGACCATCGCCGACGGAGTGGTCGAGAAGATCGCCGGGCTGGCCGCCCGTGAGGTGCTCGGCGTGCACGCCATGGGCAGCGGCAGCGGGCTCTCCCGTACGTTCGGGGCCGTCCGCGACCGGGTGCCCGGCGGCGGGAAGGCCGGGGTCAGCCGCGGGGTCAAGGCGGAGGTCGGCGAGGTCCAGACGGCCCTCGATCTGGAGATCGTCGTCGACTACGGCGTGTCGATCCGCGACGTGGCGCGCGCGGTCCGTGAGAACGTCATCTCGGCGGTCGAGCGGATGACCGGCCTGGAGGTCGTCGAGGTCAACGTCGCCGTCGCCGACGTCAAGCTGCCCGACGAGCCCGACGAGGAGCCGGAGTCCCGTCTCCAGTAGCCGAAGGAGCCCGCAATGAGCATGGCGATCGCCGGCCTGTTCGCCGGCATGGCGCTGGCGTTCGCCGGTTACTTCGGCGGTTTCGGGGCCTTCCTCCTGGTGGCGGCCCTCGGCACGATCGGGTTCGTCGCCGGGCGCTTCCTCGACGGGGACCTCGAAGCCGGGGACCTGTTCCGCCGCCGCGACGACCGGCGCGGGTGAGCGCACGATGAGCACCCCGCCGCCCGCCGACCCGTCCCGGGCCACCCCGCCCCCCGCCACCCCGTCCCGCGCCTTCGCGCCCCGGGTGGCAGCCGCCGACCGCGGGGCCACCCGCATCGCCGACCGGGTCGTCGCCAAGATCGCCGCCCAGGCCGCCCGGGAGGCGCTCCCCACGATCTCGGGCGCGGCCCCGCACGCCACCGTCACCGTGCACCACGACATCGCACGCGTACGGGTGAGCCTGGAGCTCGACTACCCCTCCGACCTCGCCGCCCAGTGCGCGGCCGTGCGCCGCCAGGTCGCCCTGCGCATCGAGGAGTGCGCGTCGATGTCGGTACCCGAGGTGGACGTCGACATCGAGCGCCTGCACTCCACCCACACCCGGACCTCCGCCGGGCGGGACCGGCGGCTGAGGTGACGGCCCCCGCCGCAGGCCGCGCCGCCCGGTTCCGCTCCGCCCGGCGCATCCCCGCCGCGCTCACCGCCCTGGTCCTGCTCGGCGTGGCGGTGCTGTTCCTCTACGACCTGGCCGCCGTACTCACCGACCGGCCCGGCATGCGCTGGCGCCGCGAGCTCGTCCACCAGCTGGAGACGCGAACCCCCGCGGACCTGGCGGTCCAGCTGACAGGCGGGGCCCTGGCCCTGGCCGGGGCGGCACTCCTGCTGCTCGCGCTCGCTCCCGGTCTCCGCGGGATCCTGACGATGCGGAACCCGGAGCCCCACGCGGGCGTACGGGCCGGGATCGGGCGCAGGGACACCGCCCAGGTCCTGCGGGACCGGGCGATGGAGGTGTCCGGGGTGCGCTCGGTCCGGGTCAAGGTGGGCCGGTCCCGCATCGGGGTACAGGCCACCTCGCACTTCCGCGAGCTGGCCGACGTACGGGCCGACCTGGACGCGGTACTCGCCGTCGGCATCGAGGAACTGGGCCTCGCGCACCCGCCGCAGGCGCGGGTACGGGTCAGGAGGTGAGCGGGTTGCTCGGAGCGGTGAACCGGACCCTGCTGGGGGTGGTCGGAGCGGTCCTGCTCGCGGCCGGGGCCGTGCTGCTGACGGCCTCGTGGCCGCTGCACGGTCGGCATGCGCCCCTGCTGACCGAGGAGGCCAGGGGCCGATACGTGCAGGCCGAGGACTGGTGGTGGTGGGCGGTGCTCTCCGGGCTCGGCCTGTGCGTCGTGCTGGCGCTGTGGTGGCTGCTGTCCCAGCTGCGGCGCTCGCGGCTGCCGGCGGTGGTCGTGGACACCGGGGACGGGGCGTTCGCCCTGCTGCGCGGGCACGCGCTGGAGGCGGCGGTGGCCGCGGAGGCCGGCGCCCTGGAGGGGGTCGCGCGCTGCAGGGTCGCCCTGCGCGGGCGGCGCGGGTCGCCCGCCCTGCGGGTCGCGCTCGAACTGGAGCCCCACGCGGTCCCCGCCGACGCCCTGGCCGCCGTGGCGGGTCAGGTCCTGAGCCATGCCCGGACCTCGGCGGGCCTCCCGGAACTCCCGGCGGAGGTCCGCCTCACGGTGACGTCGCACCGGGCCCAGCGCGTCACCTAGGCCCCCGACCCCGGCCCCCACGCCCCCCACGACGGCGAGCCTGAAGCCGGGAGACGTCCGGTCAGAAGCCGTGGCGGGAACCGCCGTCGACCGGGAGCATGACGCCCGTGAGATACGAGGCCGCCGGGGAGAGCAGGAACGCCGCCGTGCGGCCGAACTCCTCCGGAGTGCCGTACCGCCGCAGCGGGATGCGGGACTCGTTGCCCGCGCGCGCCGCCTCCACGTCACCGGACAGCGCGTCGAGCTCACGCACGCGGTCGGTGTCGATGCGCGCCGGAAGCAGGCCGACGACCCGGATCCCGCGCGGGCCGAGATCCACCGACAGGGACTTCGCGAAGCCCGCCAGGCCCGGGCGCAGGCCGTTGGAGATGGTCAGGCCGGGGATCGGCTCGTGGACCGAGCCCGACAGGACGAAGCCGATGACCCCGCCCTCGCCCAGCTCGGCGGCCGCCGCCCGCGCCAGGCGGACCGCGCCCAGGAAGACCGACTCGAAGGCCGCCGACCACTGCTCGTCGGTGTTGTCGGCCGCGGAGCCCGGGGCCGGTCCGCCGACGCTGATGAGGATGCCGTCGAAGCGTCCGAAGCGCTCGCGCGCGGTGGCGACCAGCCGGCCGGCCGCCTCGGGGTCGGCGTTGTCGGCCGCCACACCCGCCGCGTTCGGCCCGAGCGAGGCCGCGGCGTCGGCCGCCCGTTTCTCGTCCCGGCCCGTCAGGAGGACCTTCGCGCCGTCGGCGGTCAGTTCCCGGGCGGAGGCGAAGCCGAGGCCGCGCGTGGCCCCGGTGACGATGTAGACACGGTCTTTCAGTCCAAGATCCATGCCGACACGCTACGCCGTCGCGGGTTCCTGTTCGGCTGCTTCCGCGGCGGCCGCCGCTTCCTCGCGGTCGCGCTTCTCCCGCCGTACGAGGACCAGCCAGCCCACCGGAACCCCGGAGGCGAACAGCCACCACTGGACGGCGTACGCCATGTGCGCGCCGATCGAGTCGTGGTCGGGGTCGGCGACCGTCTCGGGGCCGCCGTCGGTCTGGGACGGGCCCTCGAGTTCCAGGTATCCGCCGAGGACCGGCCGTCCCAGGTACTCCGCCTGCTGCGCGCTGTTGATCAGCATCACCTGACGGTCCGGCAGGCCCTGGCGGTCCTTGATGCCGCTGCCGCCGCTCGTCTCGTCGGCCTTCAGCCGGCCGGTGACGGTGACCTCGCCCGCGGGTGCCGCCGGCACCGGCGGGTAGGCGCGGGGGTCGTCGCCGCCCGGCACCCAGCCGCGGTTGACCAGCACCACCCGGCCGTCGGGGAGGACGAGCGGGGTCACGACGTGGAAGCCGACCTTGTCGTCGTTGTTGGTCCGCAGCCGTACGACCACCTCGTGCGCGGTGTCGTACGTGCCGGTCGCGGTGACCGCACGCCAGAAGTCCGCACGGGGCACCCGGTGGCCGGGGGAGGTGACCTCGGTCATGGGAACCGGCTTTGCCCGCAGGTTCTCCTCGATCAGCTGGTTCTGCGCGACCCGGTGCTCATGGCGGTGGTACTGCCAGAACCCGAGCTTGATCATCACGGGGATGAGGACGAGGGCGATGAGGGTCAGGCACACCCACTGCCGGGTCAGCACAAAGCGGTACACGCCCACGACGGTACCCCCAGCGCGCGGGACCCCGGCGGCCGGGTGGCCGTCCGGGGTCGGGACGACGGGACGGGGGACGACGGGACGGGGGACGGGGCGGACGGGGCGACGCCCCGCGGGAGCGCGGGGGCGCGGGGGCGAAGAGGCCCGCGGGGTGCGGGGGAGTCAGACGTGGTCGACGATGCCCACCTTCCCCTCCGCGCGGGCGCAGTGCGCCCCGCAATACCACTGGCCCTCGACCTCGACGCCCTGCCCGATGATCGAGACCCGGCAGTGCTCGCAGACGGGCGCCATGCGGTGGATGGCGCAGGAGAAGCAGTCGAAGACGTGCACAGCGCCCTGCGCGTGCACCTCGAAGGACATGCCGTAATCGTTTCCGCAGACCTCACAACGTGCCATGCGCCGAATGCTGCGCACGGGGAGGGACCGGAACAAGATCCAGCCGGGTGAGTCGCCGCGCCTGCACCCGAGCGGCGCAACGACGCCCGCGTGGGCTCAGGACTCCGCCGGGGCCACATCCCGCAGCAGCTGCGTGAAGGCCGCCTCGTCGACGACCGGCGTACCGAAGGACTTCGCCTTGACCGTCTTGGAGGTCGCCGAGTCGGGGTCGTTCGTCACCAGGAGGCTGGTGAGCCGCGACACACTCGTCGCGATGTGCAGGCCCGCCTCGACCGCCCGGTCCTCCAGCAGCTCCCGCTCGACCGAGGTGTCACCGGAGAAGGCGATCCGCATGCCCTGCTTCAGCGGCTCGCCGTCCTCGTAGCGCCCCGGATTCGGGTGCGGGCACGGCGGCCGTTTGCGCGAGGGCCGCCAGCTGCCGCCCCGGTACGAGGCCTGGTAGCCCACCCGCGGAGCGGCGGCCGAGTCCGACCACTCCGTCAGCGGCCGGCATTCCAGCAGGGGCAGCCGTACGCCGTCGCGTGCGGCCGCGTGCAGCGAGGGGCGGAACGCCTCCGCCAGCACCCGGGCGTCGTCGAGCGCGTGGTGGGCGCGCTGCTGGACCACGCCGAAGTGCGCGGCGAGCGACTCCAGCTTGTGGTTGGGCAGCGGAAGATTCAGTTCCTTCGACAGGGCGATGGTGCACAGCCGCTGACGGACCGGCGCGGTATCGGCGGCCCGCGCGTACTCCCGGGCGATCATCTGCCAGTCGAAGATGGCGTTGTGCGCGACCAGCACCCGGTCCGCGAGCCGGCCGGCGAACTCCCCTGCGATGTCCTTGAAGAGCGGGGCGTCGGAGAGCATCGCACTCGTCAGCCCGTGGATCCACACCGGTCCCGGGTCGCGCTGCGGATTGACCAGGGTGTACCAGTGGTCCTCCACATTGCCCTGAGCGTCGAGCCGGTAGACGGCGGCGGAGACTATCCGGTCGTCGCGAGCGAGCCCGGTGGTCTCCACGTCGACGACCGCGTACCCCTGTGGGTACGCGGTCGGCCACATCGTCTCTGCGGTCGTACGGTCGTCGAGCATGGTCACAGAGGATATCGGCCCCGACTGACAGCCGTGGCCGCGACGGCCTCCTCCGGCGCCCGCCCGCAGGGCCTTGCCCGCCCGGGGCCGTTGTGGGCCGGACGGTCCCGGGGCGCGCCGCGCGGTTCAGCGCGGCGGGCCGGCGCCCGGCGTGAGGAGGGCGTGGACGAGGGCCCGTACGGAGAGCAGGAACAACCGCTCCGGATCCGCCGGGCGGGCCAGGGCGCGGGCCAGCGCCGGGTCGTGGGGGGCCGCGGCCGGGTCCCACAGTTCGCTCTCGGCCGGGGACTGCGCGGGGGAGCGCTCGCGATTGCGCTCGACGAGCAGGAAGCCGACGATCTGGAACTGTACGGCGCGCACCGCGTCGGCCGCCCGGGCGCCGCGCAGACCCGCGGCGTGCACCTCGTGGACCAGCGCCTGCTGGGCGGGCAGGAACATCCGCTCGGTGAGTCCGCGTTCGTGGACCATCGCGATCAGGTGCGGGCGATCGCGCAGTTCGCGGCGCAGGATCCGGGCCACCGACAGGATGCGGTCGGCGGGGGTGCGGCCGGCGGGCCTGATCGCGCCCATCTCCTCCACGGTGCGCTGCACGAGGGCGTCGAGCAGCGATTCGCGGTTGCCGACGTGCCAGTAGATGGACGTCACCGCGGTGCCCAGCTCGGCGGCGAGCTTGCGCATCGTGAGGGCGGCCGGCCCATGCTGCTTGACCAGGGACGCGGCGGCGTCCAGCACCTCGTCGCGGGTCAGCGTGTTTCTGGCCATGGAGCCGGCCCACCTTTCTGTCGGATCGTCAGTTCTGGTGCGTGCAGGGGCCTTTACCCTTCATCGGTGGCGGTGTAACTGTGTTACAGAAGCGACTCCCCCCGAGACGAGGGATGGTGCGAGACATGGCACGCGTACGGTACGGAGCGCGGACCGACGCCGAGATCGCGGCGTCGCGCGAGAAGAGTTCCAAGCTCCCCGACATCTGGTCCACCGGTGTGGTGGCCGTCTGGGAGAGCGACCCCGACGTGGTGGCGGCGGTCCTGCCGCCGCCGCTCAAGCCGGCCGAGCGGCCCCTCGTACGGGCCAACATCAGCAAGGTCGACCTGCCGGGCTACCCGCTCGGCGCCGGCTCGGTGGCCGTCGCCGCCCGGCACGGCGGGGTCGAGGGCTGGTACCCGCTCGTCATGCCGATGACCCACGAGCGTGCCCTGGTCGGCGGCCGCGAGGTCTTCGGCGAGCCGAAGAAGCTGGGAGAGGTCACCGTCGAGCGCGACGGTCTCGTCGTCCGGGCCTCCCTCGCCCGGCACGGGATCGCCTTCGTCGAGGTGCGCGGCGCGGTGGACCGCGCGCTGCCGCTGCCCGAGCCCACCCGGAAGACCGACTTCTACTTCAAGTTCCTTCCCGCCGTGGACGGTTCCGGCTTCGACGCGGACCCGGTGCTCGTGCACTGCACGCGCAACGAGAAGGTCCGCAAGCTGGAACACATCACCGGGGACGTCGTCCTGCGGGAGTCGATGTTCGACCCGATCGCCGACCTCCCCGTCCGCCGGATCGTGGAGATCACCATCGGCGAGAAGACCACCGACCAGAAGGGCCGGGTCGTCGAACGGGTCAGCGCCCGGTCCCTGCTCCCGTACATCCACCAGCGCTACGACGACCCGATGCAGATCCTCGACGGTCCGCCCGAGGGGAGTGTGTGACATGCGACTCGAACCGGGACAGGTGGCCGTCGTCACCGGAGCCGCCGGCGGCATCGGCCTCGCCATGGCCCGCCGCTTCGCCGCCGAGGGACTCAAGGTGGTCCTCGCCGACGTGGAGGAGGGCGCCCTGCGCAAGGCCGCCGGGGAACTCGGCGCGGAGGGGGCCCAGGTGCTCGCCCGGTCCGTGGACGTCGGCGACCGTGACTCCGTGCTGGCGCTGGCCGACGCGGCGTACGAGACCTTCGGCGCCGTCCACGTGCTCTGCAACAACGCGGGCGTCGGCTCCGGCGCCGAGGGCCGGATGTGGGAGCACGAGCCCAACGACTGGAAATGGGCCTTCTCCGTCAACGTGTGGGGCGTCTTCCACGGCATCCAGGCCTTCGTCCCCCGCATGATCGCGGGCGGCGCGCCCGGCCACGTCGTCAACACCTCCTCCGGCGACGGCGGCATCGCCCCGCTGCCCACCGCCTCCGTGTACGCGGTCACCAAGGCCGCCGTGGTCACCATGACCGAGTCGCTGTACGCCCACCTCAAGGCCGAGGGCGCCGCCGTCGGGGCGTCCGTCCTCTTCCCGGGACCGCACATGCTGCGCACCGGCCTCTGGGAGTCGCACCGCAACCGGCCCGAGCAGTACGCGAAGGAGCGCCCGCGCAAGTCCCCGTACCGCAGCCTCGATCAGTACGAGGCGGCGATGAGGAAGTCCGGCCACGAGGTGCACTTCACCCCCGTCGAGGAGGTCGCCGAGCACGTCGTCGACGGCATCCGCGCCGACCGCTTCTGGATGCTCCCGGACAGCGAGCACAGCGACCGGCAGATCCGCGCCCGGTCGCAGTCCATGCTCGACCGGTCCAACCCCGCCTACCTGGAAAGCTTCATCCTCGACTGAGGGGCGTTCGTCGTGAGTGACATCGTGAGTGACCTCGTGAGCGACACACCGTACGAGGACCCGTACCTGATCATCTCCTCCGACTGCCACGCGGGCCTGCCCACGGAGCAGTACCGGCCCTACCTGGATTCCCGCTTCCACCCGCAGTTCGACGACTTCCTCGGAGAGCGCGACGCCCGCCGCGCCGAGGCCACCCGCCTCGGGGTCCGCAACGAGGCGTTCGCCGAGAAGTGGTTCCACGACCACGAGGAAGGCCTCAAGGGCGGCTGGGACACGGGCCGGCGGCTGAAGGAACTCGACGGCGACGGCGTGGCCGCCGAGGTCGTCTTCCCCGACGCGGACGCCGTCGACAGCCAGACCGCGGCCCCCTTCGGCGTGGGCCTCGGCCTCTCCGGCGACCAGGACCCCGAACTCGGCATGGCGGGCGCGCAGGCGCACAACCGATGGCTGGCGGAGTTCGTCTCCAGGACCCCCGAGCGGCACTGCGGGGTGGCCCTGCTCCCCATCACGGGCGAACCGTCGAAGGTCGTCGCGGAGATCCACCGGGCCAAGGAGTCCGGGCTGGGCGCGCTGATGATCCCTGCGATGTGGGTGGACAAGGCGCCCTACCACGACCGACGCTACGACCCCGTCTGGGCCGCGGCGGCCGAGACGCAGATGCCGATCGTCACCCACTCCGGGTCCTCACCGCGCCACGAGTACGGCGACCACCTGGGCATCTTCGTCTCCGAGGTGACCTGGTGGCCGGCCCGCCCGCTGTGGTTCCTGCTCTGGTCGGGGGTCTTCGAGCGCCACCCGGGCCTGAAGTTCGGCGTCGCCGAGTCGGGCTGCTGGTGGCTGCCCAACCAGCTGTGGTTCATGGACCGGCTCTACCTCGGCGCGCACGGCGGCAAGAAGCTCTCGCCGTTCGAGGAGCTGAAGCGGCCGCCGAGCGAGTACCTGGACCGCCAGGTCTTCATCTGCGCGACCAACACCAAGCGCCGCGAGCTGGCGCAGCGCTACGAGATCGGCGTGGACAACATCCTGTGGGGCTCTGACTTCCCGCACCCCGAGGGCACCTGGCCGGACACCCGGAACTGGCTGAGGAAGACCTTCCACGACATCCCGGTCGCGGAGACCCGCCGGATGCTGGGACTGGCGGCGGCCGAGGTCTTCGGCTTCGACACCGCCGAGCTGGCCCCGATCGCCCGCCGGATCGGGCCCACCCCGGCCGAGCTGGGCCAGTCCCCGGACCAGGCGGCGGTGGAGGCCTCCTGGGCCCGCTCCCGCGAGGTGGGCCGGCACTGGCTGACGGAGCACGACTTCCCGGTGCTGGGGGTGAGCCCGTGACCGCCGCGGAGCGCTACACGGTCATCTCGGCGGACTGCCACGCCGGCGCCGACCTGCTGGATTACAAGCCGTACCTGGAGAAGCGGTACCACGACGACTTCGACGCCTGGGCCGCCACGTACGTGAACCCGTACGAAGACCTCCTCGCGGACACGGCGGACCGCAACTGGAACTCGGCGCGGCGCCTGGCGGAACTGGAGGCGGACGGCATCGTCGCCGAGGTCGTCTTCCCCAACACCATCCCGCCGTTCTTCCCCAAGGCCTCCCTGATGGCCCAGCCGCCGACGGCATCGGAGTACGCGATGCGCTGGGCCGGGCTCCAGGCCCACAACCGCTGGCTGGCGGACTTCTGCGCGGACGCGCCGGGCCGGCGCGCGGGCGTGGTGCAGATCCTCCTCAACGACGTGGACGCGGCGGTGCAGGAGATCCGCCGCACGAAGGAGGCGGGCCTCACGGGCGGCATCCTGCTGCCCGGAGTCCCGCCCGGCTCCACTGTCCCGGAGCTCTACTCGGCCGCGTACGACCCGATCTGGGCGGTGTGCGACGAATTGGACGTCCCGGTCAACCACCACGGCGGCTCGGCCTCGCCCCCGCTGGGGGACGAACCCGCCGCCCGCGCCGTCTTCATGGTGGAGACCACCTGGTTCTCGCACCGCGCCCTGTGGCACCTCGTGTTCGGCGGCGCCTTCCGCCGCCACCCCGGCCTCAAACTGGTCCTCACCGAGCAGGGCTCGGGCTGGATCCCGGGCGTGCTGGAGATGCTGGACTACTACCACGGCCGGCTGGTCGCGGCGTCGGCCACGGCCGAGTCCAAGTTCGGGGCGGGCCTCGCGGACTCGATGGGCAGGGGCCCGAGCGAGGTCTGGAGGGACAACTGCTTCGTGGGAGCCAGCTTCATGCGCCCCCACGAGGTCCCGCTGCGGGACCGGATCGGCCTCGACAAGATCATGTGGGGCAGCGACTACCCCCACGACGAGGGCACCACCCCCTTCTCCCGCGAAGGCCTCCGCATCGCCTACGCGGGCCTGCCGCGGGAGGAGGTCGCCGCGATGGCCGGCGGCAACGCGGCCCGCGTCTACGGCTTCGACCTGGGGCTGCTGGACGCGCTCGCGGCGAAGCACGGCCCGCTGGTGTCGGAGATCGCGGAGCCGCTGACGCGGATCCCGCCGGAAGCCACGAGCCCGGCCTTCGCCAAGGGCGGCTCGGTGCGGGTCTGGTGACGTGTCCCTCCGGGGCGGTCCGGGTCACAGCATCCGGATCCGCTCCGGCGGGAACAGGTGGGCGCCGAGCACCTCGGTGCCGCGGTACACCTGGACGGTCAGTCCAGGCAGGCCGGCGAGCCCGCTGAGATCCACCGTGCCGCAGGCGCTGAGGGTGAGGGTGGCCAGGTCGGACAGGTCCCGCAGGGCGGCGGGCGCGGAGACGAGCCGGCAGTCGGCAAGCCACAGATGGTTGAGCCGGGGAAACCGCAGGAGGTTCCCGGGGGTCAGCTCGTGGCAGTGGATCATCTGCAGGTAGGTGAGGTCGGGGGGATTCTCCGCAGCCCACAGATCACGGCTCTGATCGTCTCCGGCGATGCTCAGGCTGGCGAGTTCCGGCCAGCGCTCAAGGCCTTCCAGGGACATGCTCTCGGTTCCCTCGAACAGCCACAGCTTGGTCAGCCTCGGCAGCCCGGGCAGCTCCCCGAGGGACCGGTGGCCACCGGTCGAGCCGAGACCGAGGGAGAGCAGACCGGTCAGCCGTTCCAGGACGCGCAGCCGGAGCCGGGGGCTGCCCAGGGTGAACAGGTGCTCCAGTTCCAGCTCCGTCAGCGGGGTGAGATCGGCCAGGGCCGGGCAGCCGTGCAGGCTGAGGCTCTCCAGTCGCGGCAGCGCCGCCAGCGGCCCGATGTCGGTCAGGTCGGGGGAGTCCACCACGTGGAGGACGCGCAGGCCGCGCCGCTCCGAGACCTCCGCGGGGATCTCCGGGAATCCGACCAGTCGCAGCCGTTCGAACTGCTGGAGTGCCCCGAGACAGGCGAGTTGCTCGGCTGTCCTCACCGTCAGCACGCCGTACCCGAGGTCGGCCCCGCCGAGCACGCTCTGCGCGTAGGCGCGGGCCTCGAAACGGGCCCAGGCGTCGTCGAGTTCGTACGCGGCCTTCGGCCCGGTCTCCGCACGGAACCGGCGGATCACCGTCAGCGCGCGCTCCCCGCCGACCAGGGCCGCCGTGCGGATGGTGCCGGCTGCGGCCAGGTCGCTCAGACCGTCCTCCGGGAAGGGGAGCAGGTCCAGGACCAGTTCGCCCGCCCCGGCCAGCTGCTCGGCCTGTTCCGGGCCGCGCGGTGGCAGCAGCTCCGCTGTCCGGGCCAGCACGGCCGACGCGATCTCGGGATCCAGCTCGGGGGCGTGTTCCAGGCAGGCCGCCGCCAGGAGGACCAGCCGGTTGCGGGAGCCCTTGACCTTGTCGGCTCGGCGGAGCAGTCCTCGCAGCAGGCGGGTGCGTTCGTCCGGGCGGGCGTGGCCCACCGCCATGCGGACCACGTCGTCCCAGGTGTCGTCGTGGGCGTTTCTCACCAGCACCCCGAAGTCGCGGGACTCCACGGCCGCCTTGGCCCCCAGGTAGTCCTGAAAGGTGCGGTGGACGAAGACCACCGAGCCCGGCGCCGGTTCCAGGAGCAGGCCGCTGCGGATCAGCAGGTGCGCGAAGACCTGCTCGGCGCCGCTCTGCTCCCGTACCTGCGGCATCGAGTCGAGCCACTCGCCCACCAGGCCGACGGCCTCGTCGCGGCCCGCTTCCAGCTGCCCGTTGCGGATCAGCCAGTACGCGAGCCGCTGGAGCAGCGCGATCTGTTCGTCACGGGTCAGGTAGACCCCCTCGACCGCGCTGATCTCCCGCTCCGTGTCCCTGCGGACCAGCAGCATGTCCAGTGCCGCGTCGTACAGCTCCTTGCGGGCCCTGGGGAGATGCATGCGCCGGTCCTGGTTCAGGGCGCAGAGCAGCGCGCACATCAGGGGATTGGTGGCCAGGCGCGCCAGGTCCCGCCGGGAGGCCACCGCTTCCAGCAGCGAGGCCTCGTACGCGTCGACCTCCTGCCCCTGCGCCCGGGCCGCCGCGTGCCAGTGCTCGACGAACGCCCGGATGTCCTTCTGTTCCATCGCCATCATCGACTGCGTGGCGAAGCCCAGGCCCGCGAGCCAGTCCTCCGGGACGGCGGACGGACGCGTCGTCACCACGTACCGCGCCCTTGGGAAGGCGGAGACGAGCGAGCGCAGCCACGCCTCCGTGCGGGCGCGCAGTCGCTGCGGGACCTCGTCCACGCCGTCGACGAGGACCAGCGCCCGGCCGCTGAGCATGAGGTCCTCCACCCAGCCGGCCGGAGCCGACAGCGGGACGCCGGCGGCGCGCAGGAAGTCCTCCGGCAGCGGCAGGGCACCCGCTGCGGTGAAGGAGCGCAGCCGCAGGACGAACGGGACGCACGTGCTCCACGGGCCGTCCGTCTGTCTGGCGGAGGTGAGGGCCAGCCACTGCACCAGGGTGGACTTCCCCGAGCCGGCCGGGCCGCGCAGCAGGACCCGGTCGGCCGAGGCGAGGGCCTGCTCGGCCCGGACCGGGGTCTGGTGGAGTTCCGGCTCGCCCGCCAGCAGCACGTCCTCGCTGCTGACCGACAGGCTGATGTAGGCCACGTCCAGTGGCCACTCCTGGCGGGAGCGGCTGAAGGTGACGCCGAACAGCTGGAGCCTGCCGTGCGTTTCGGCGATGTACCGCGCGTACCGCTCCTCGAAGGCGTACGCCGCTCCGTCGGACCGGTCGCCCAGCCGGTGCACCGCCCGGGCCAATTCCCCGGTGCGCCGGACCAGTTCCACGTCCGCCCGGGCCCCGAAGCCCGGCAGGGTGGTCGCGTACTCCACCGCGTGCTCGCAGCACAGCCGTACCAGCCGCCCGTACAGCGCCTCGGCCGCGGCGCCCAGGCCGGCCGGCGGTGGTGGCAGGGCCGCCGCCAGGGCCGACGGCTCCAGGTCCGCCGCGAACAGGGCGTCCGCGTCCACGGGGCCGAGCGCGGCGAAGGCGTCGCCGACCGCGGCCAGAGCCGCCAGGCGTTCGTACTCCGGGAGGCGGGCGGTGGCCTCGCCCAGGCGGGCCGCCAGCGTGTCCGCGAGGCGGCGGATCTCCGCCTCGCCCAGTTCCGCGGCCGGCCTGCGCCAGAGCTGCACCGGGCGTACCGGATCCGGCCTGAGCCCCGCCCCGGGGGCCCGGGTCAGGAGCGACCTCACCAGCGCCCCCGCCGCCGTACCCGCCACCCGTAAGAGAACCGTCTCGAACCCTGTCATTCCCCACCCTCCCCGAACCGTCGGTAACCTCGATGGATACCGATCGGTAACAACCCCTGGCGTACCCGGTGAGCCGCCTCTATGGTGCGGTCATGCCGAACCTGCCCGATGTCGTGCTGTGGTCCATACCCGCCTTCGTGCTGCTCACCGTCATAGAGATGGTGAGCTACCGGCTCCATCCCGACGAGGACGCGGCCGGATACGACAGCAAGGACGCCGTCACCAGCATCACGATGGGGCTCGGCAGCATCGGCTTCGACCTCCTCTGGAAGATCCCGGTGGTCTCGGTCTTCACGGCCGTCTACGAACTCACTCCGCTGCGCGTGCCGTTCCTGTGGTGGACCGTCCCGCTGATGCTGCTCGCCCAGGACTTCCTCTACTACTGGCAGCACCGCGGCCACCACGTCATCCGCATCCTGTGGGCCTGCCACGTCGTCCACCACAGCAGCCGGCGGTTCAACCTGACCACCGCGCTGCGCCAGCCCTGGACCAGCGCGACCACGTGGTGGTTCTACCTGCCGATGGTGGCCCTCGGGGTGCACCCGGCCGTGATCCCGTTCTGCTACGGCATCAACCTCCTGTACCAGTTCTGGGTCCACACCGAGCGCATCGGCAAGCTGCCCCGGGCCTACGAGTACGTCTTCAACACCCCGTCCCACCACCGAGTCCACCACGCCTCCCAGGGCGGCTACCTCGACCGCAACTACGGCGGCATCCTGATCCTCTGGGACCGGATGTTCGGCTCCTGGGTCGGGGAGACCGACAAGCCGGTCTACGGCCTCACGAAGAACATCGACACGCACAACCCGCTGCGCGTGGCCACCCACGAGTACGCCGCCATCGCGCGCGACGTACGCGCCGCCGGCAGCTGGCGCGCGCGGGCGGGGCACGTCTTCCGCGGCCCCGGCTGGCAGCCCGCGGCGGTAACCGCACCTGCGGCCGCGTCCGCCCCGGATCCGGCCGCGTCCACTCCGGCCGCGTCCACTCCGGCCGAGTCCACTCCGGCCACCGGCGCCGCGGCCGACCCCGCCGCGAAGGCCCCCGCGCCGGCCGCCGCCCCGGCTCCGTCGGCTTCGGCCGACCACGCCCCCGCCGTGCCGGCCCCGTCTGCTCCGGCCGCCGCCGTCGCCGACCCGGCCGTACAGGAGTCCAACGCGTGAGCACCGCCGAGTCCGCCGGCCGCCCCGCACCCTCCTGGGCCGCCGACCGCGCGCCGGCCGACCGGCTCCGCCTCGGCCGGGCCGCCCTCGCGGCGTTCGCCGCGGCAACCCTCGTCGACCTCGGGTCGCTGCTGGCCGACTGGCACCTCGGGCACGTCCTCGCCAAGCCGCTGCTGATGCCGCTGCTCGTGGTCTACGTGATCACGCGCGGCGCCCCCCGCCTGCTGGTCGCCGCCCTGCTGTTCGGCTGGGGCGGCGATCTCGCGCTGCTCTTCGACGCCGAGCCCGCCTTCCTCATCGGCATGGGCTCCTTCGCCGCCGGCCACGTCTGCTACCTCGTCCTCTTCGGCAAGCGGGCCGCGAACCCGCTGCTGGGGGGCGCGTACACACTCGCCCTCCTCGGGACGGTCGCCCTGCTGTGGGCCGATCTCCCGCCCGACCTGCGGATCCCCGTCGCCGGCTACAGCCTGCTGCTCACCGCCATGGCGTTCCGCTCCAGCGCCCTCGGCCTGCGGGCCGGCGTCGGCGGAGCGCTGTTCCTGCTCTCCGACACCCTCATCGCCACCGGTGTCGCCGCATGGCCCCAGCTGCCCCGCCCGGACTTCTGGATCATGGCCACCTACGTGGCGGCCCAGTACCTGCTGGCCACCGGCGCGACCTCCCGCGAACCAGGCGTACGGTAGGACGATTCCTCAGTCATACAAGACTGAACGACCCCGAGCCGGAGGACTGCACCACCATGCGCGCCACCGTCATCCACGCCCCGCACGACATCCGCGTGGAGGAGGTGCCCGACGCTGCGATCCAGCGTCCCGAGGACGCCGTCGTCCGCGTCCTGCGCGCCTGCATCTGCGGCAGCGACCTGTGGGCCTATCGCGGCGAGGCGGAGCGTCAGCCCGGCCAGCGCATCGGCCACGAGTTCCTGGGCATCGTCGAGGAGACCGGCCCCGCCGTGTCCGGCCTGCGCACCGGCGACCTCGTCGTCGCGCCCTTCATGTGGTCGGACGGCACCTGTGAGTACTGCAAGGAGGGCCTGTTCACCTCCTGCGACCACGGCGGCTTCTGGGGCTCGGTCGGCCACGACGGCGGCCAGGGCGAAGCCGTCCGCGTCCCGCACGCCGACGGCACGCTGGTCAAGCTGCCCGCCGAGGCCGTCTCCGACGACCACCTGCTGACCGGGCTGCTCGCACTGTCCGACGTCATGGGCACCGGCCACCACGCGGCGCTGGGCGCGGGCGTGCGCCAGGGCTCCACGGTCGCCGTGGTCGGCGACGGCGCGGTCGGCCTCTGCGGCGTCCTCGCCGCCAAGCGCCTCGGCGCCGAGCGGATCATCGCACTGGGCCGCCACACCGCCCGTACGGACATAGCCAGGCTGTTCGGTGCCACCGATGTCGTCGCCGAGCGCGGCGAGGCCGCCGAGGCGGCCGTGCGCGAGCTCACCGGCGGCCGCGGCGCGCACGCGGTCATCGAGGCGGTCGGCACCGAGCAGTCAAATCCTTTACAGAGACGGTTTTGTGATGCCCGTGAGCCCCGGTCCGAGACCGGGGCTCACCTGCGTTTATGGCCCGATCGGTCGCCCGGAGGGCGCCGCGAGCTACCGGCTCAAACGGGTGAGGGTTCGACTTGTCGGCGCCGCCCCCACCGATTCGATCACGGGCATGACTAAGCCCCCGACGCGTCCGTCGAGGGCTTAGCCGGCCGCTCCCGCCGCCTGGGGGGCAGGGCTGGGAGCGGCCGGTTCTTGGGTGTTGCGTGCTGCTGAGACGCGTGTGGCGCTCATGCCCGCATATATGCAAGATCACACAGTGCGGCCTCTGCCCTGCATACAAATGATCAAGAAGCCGCAATCGTCTTCGGGTGCCACGCTCCGCCGCTCCACCTGACTGGGTCCTTGCTCGCCGACGCCGTCTCGGCGCCCGACTGCGTGCAGCGCGTACCGAAGCCAACCTGACTCAGCAGGAGGTAGGACTTCGGACGGGCATCGATCGCAGTCAGGTGGGGAGGATCGAGCACGGCAAGGATGCCGCACTCATCGACGCCTTGATCCTCATGGCGGATGCCATCGGCGTGCCGCTGTCCGAGATCGTCAGGGAGTAGGGCCCGGGCGGGCCGCAGGTAAGGCCTGCGTCAGGTGCATGCGGCAACCATACGGATTACCCCGGCTAGCGGAAGTCTCGATTCTGCAACGGCGACGCGAGACCCATTGCAGGTAGGTAGCCCCGACCGGAGACGACCCGGCCAGGGCTACGGTCCCGCGGGCTGGTCTACAGGCCGCAGCTGGAGCAGGCGACGTTGAACGGGTCCTTCGTCACCGGGTGCACCATGACGATGGTGCCGATGCCGTGGCAGTTGTCGCACGGCTTGATGCCCCGGCGGTTTGCGGCCTCCTGGACGGTCGTCGTGTAGTGCTCGACGACGTGGACTTGATTCGGGTCAACCCAGTGCTCGCGCATGTGGCCTCCTTGACGACGCAGGTCCCAACGGTACGCGGGGGACGGGCACTCGGGAACTCCAGCAGGCGCCCGTCCGGGGTCTTCCCGCCGCCTCCGCAGCTCTGGCAGGCGCCCGCGTCCCGGATCTGACCCGTCGCCGGGTCGGTGTAGAGGATCCGTCCGGCTCCGCCGCAGTTGGTGCAGTTCGCTTGCATGGTGAATCGCTTCATGTGATGGCTCCTCAGTAGATGTTGCCGAAGAGGATCGCGGCGGCGATGGCGGCCGCGATGAAGACGTACAGGGCCTGCCGGCGGAGGTCGCTCACCGGCCGGCCGCCCGGGTCCTGCGCGCGGCCCGCTGGGCGGGGCGGGGCCGGCGGTTGTGGCTGCATCCGTCGTGGGCGTACATGGGCGGCCGGACCGCGGACGCGGAGAAGTCGGGGCCAACCCTGTTCTCAGGCAGGGCTGGAACGTGCTTGTCGCAGTACACGCAGTACTCCTGGCCCGAGCTCATTGGGCGGCCACACCGAGAAGTGCGAGCATCCGGCGGGCAACGCGCGCCAGCGCTCGGGCGTAGACCCAGCCGCCGAGCGGGCCGCGGTCCGGGCCTGCGGCCTTGACGGTCTCCCAGTCGGCGAGCACGGCAGCCGATCCGGGCAGGCACGCCACATCGGCGCAGAGCAGGCCGGCCTGACGCAGGAGCTGCCCGGTCAGGGACTCGATGTCCCGGTCCGAAGGCCTCCGTGTGTACTCGGCGAGGGCGGCGTCGGCGAGATCCTGAACCGCCTGCAAGTCGCCTCGTGTACTGGTCATGTCGGTGCTCCCCTACCGCAGTTCGTCAGCGCGCTGTGTGCTCGTGGGTAGATGATGGGCGGGCACGCAGATGGGCAGATAGGCCATCGCGTGGCCATCGACGGCCACGCAGCGGCCACGGCCGGGGACAGACGCGATGACACCTCACACTGGGGCCATGGGCCACCGAAACGACGCGCTACGGGCTGCTCGGCTCCGCGCGGGCTGGCGCACCGTAGAGGCCGCCGCCGCCGCCCTCCAGGCGCACGGGCAACAGCTCCTCGACGACGCGCACTTCACCGTGTCCGCGCGCACCTGGCGGCGCTGGGAAGGCCCGGAGCCGGGCTGGCCGCCGGAGGAACGGGCGATCGTCCTGCACGACGCGCTCGGCCGGTGGCCAGAAGACCTGGGATTCACGGCGCCCGCCGGCTGGATCCGCCCCGAGGCACATCAAGAGGAAGACGTGAAACGCAGGACGTTCGTCTCCGTCACCGCGGCCGCGCTCATGCCCGGCCCCGTCGCCAAGCAGTACGTCGACCCTGAGCTGATCGACTACTTCGAGCAGCAGCTCGAAGGGCACTACAGGGCCGACATGATGCTCGGCCCCCACGACCTCATCGGCACCGTCAGCGCCGGATACGAACTCATCGACAAACTCACCCGCAGCGCGCAGGGCGAGGTCCGCCGCGGCCTCCTACGGGTCGGCGCCGCCTACGCCGCGCTCGTCGGCTGGCTCTACCAGGACGCCGGCGACCTCGGCGCGGCCAGCTTCTGGCGGGGGATAACTCAGGAGATCGCGGCCCGCTCCCGCGACCCACACCTCATCGGCTACAGCCTGGTCAACCTCGCCCACGTGCGTACGGACCTCGGCGACGGCCACGGCGTCATCGACCTGTGCGAGGCCGCCCTCGACGACGACCGCATCTTCCCCAAAGTCCGGGTCATGGCCATGCAGCAGCAGGCCCACGGGGCCAGCCTCACCGGCGACCGCACCGCCGTCGACCGGCTCATCGACACGGCGGGCGGCCTGATCTCCCGAGTCGACGACGACTTGCCCTGGGGCAACGCCTGCCGCCGCACCCCTGGCTACCTCGAAGTGCAGCGTGCCACCTGCTACGGCCGCCTCGGCCTCGGCCGCGAGGCGGAGTCCCTGTGGTCCCAGGTCCTCGACGCGGTGCCCGCGAGCGCCCGACGGGACCGCGGCGTCTACCTCGCCCGGCACGCCACCGCCGCTGCCGCCGCCCGGGAACCGGAGCAGGCCGTCGAGATCGCGCGTGCCGCTGCGGAGATCGCCGTGGAGACCGGGTCAGCGCGCATGCGCCGTGAACTGGGGACCCTGGAGCGGGCCATGCGGCCGTGGCACGATGCCCCGGTAGGCCGGGACCTTGCCGAGGTCCTGGCGCCTGTGAATGAGGGGAGCTGACATGGGCGTACTGAAGCCGCTGACACACGAGGAGATCGCCGAAGGTTTGGCCAAGCTGCCGGGGTGGGAGCAGCAGGGCGACGCGATCACCCGCACGTATCCGATCCGGTACCACGCGGCGGTGGCCGCGATCGTGACGATCGCTGACCGGTCCCGGCGGATCCAGCACCACGCAGACCTGGACCTGCGCATCGACCACCTTCGTGCCTCGATCACGACGCACGACGCCGGGAACCGGTTGACCCGGGCCGACTTCGAGCTCGCGCACCGGATCGACGCGATCGTCGCGGCGCACCAAGCGCTCCCGCTGGACTGAGCCTGGACGCACGAAAGCGCCCCCTCCCGCCCGAAGGCGAGAGGGGGCGAGCAGCGGGATGCTTACCGGGCCAGCAGGGCGAGCGCCCCGGTCACGGCCCCGCCGACCCCGGCGAGGACACCGATGGTGGGCAGGGGCCAGCGGGAGCGCTCCAGGGTGCGGATCCGCATCTCGTGGTCGGAGAGGTCACCGCGGATCTCTTTGGTCTCGTTGAGGACGCCGTCGATCTTCGATTCGATGCGGCCCACTGCCTGTGCCAGCCCCCTCACCTCCTGATACATCTGGGCGGGGGAGATGTACACGCCGGGATCGGGGGCCGTCATCACGCCCCCTGCGGCGCCGTCTTGATCGGGCTCGACTGCTCGATCGGCAGCCGCGACACCGGCGCCTCGACCTGACCGTGCGAGACCACGGCGAGGACCGCGGTCACGAGGGACATCCAGCCGGCCTGCTCCGTCGCGGACATGTCCAGGCCGAAGCCGACGAACAGCGCGAGAGCAGCCTGAGCGAGCTGCAGCACCGCAGCCCCGGCGGCGCCCGTCTTGAGGACGACGGCGGAGGCGACGGCGACGGTGCAGGCGAGCGCCGTGTTGATGAGGGTCTGCTGGGTCTCGGAGACGTCCAGGCCGTACGCCGCGGCGAGCTTCAGGGCGACGGCGATGACGGCGAGGATGTAGACGGGCTCGCGTCCGAAGATGCGCATGGTCAGGACTCCTTGGTGGCGGCGGGGGTTCCAGTGACGGTGACGTCCACGTCGATGACGGCCTCAGCGATCGCGGCGCGGACCGCAGCGACGACCGTGTCGGTGTCGACGTCGTCGTGCTGGCCGAGCTGGGTGGCGAGCGCGGTCACTGCGGCCTGCGTGGCGGCGAGCTGGCGGCCGATGATGTCGGTCTGGTTACGGTGGACGAGGTCCATCCAGGCCATCACGGCGCCCATGTCGACCGGGCGGCCGGTCGCCGCGTTGGTCTCCTGGTGCCGCCAGACAGCCGCGGCGTACTCCTGCGGGGTGGGCATGTCGTCCTCCTCGGACGGGTCGGTGGTCTCGCCGGAGACCAGAGCCATGGCGTACCCGATGACCAGGTCCATCCGGGTCGCGCCCGGGTCGCCGTGGTCGTTGCCGTCGGGGACGTGCATGTGGCCACAGTGGCCCTTGAAGTTGTGCCACTCGGCCAGCTCCATGCGGGCCCGGCTGTTCCCGTAGCTCGTCGGGTACGGCAGCCACGGCCGCGGGGTGGAGACGAGGGGGACGCCGTGCTCGGTGTGCAGCCAGGCGACGTACTTGGCGTACTCGCGGAGCAGCCAGTCCGGGGCGTCGGGCCAGTAGATGTAGTCGACGCCGGCCCGGCGGGTACCCCAGCTGACGCGCCGGTTCGGGTCGCAGGATCCGACGAGCTCGACCTGGTGGCAGTTGTTCCGGTTGGTGCGGACCTCGGTGTTCGGGCTGTCGACGAGGGCCCGGGCGCTCATGTCCGCGGGGAAGTGCGCGTAGACCTTCAGCCGCCGGTTCGCAATGTCGGGCAGGAGCGTCACGTTGGGGGCGCTGACGCCGCCGTCGTAGTCGGGCAGCGACGTGCCCTCGGTGGTGTGGGTCACACAGCAGTTGATCTCCTGCATGAGCCCGGGGTAGCGCCCGTCGTACCGGTAGGCGGTCGACGCCCCGGGGTAGAACGCTGCACCGGTAGACATGGGTGCCTCCAGGGCATGAGGAAAGCCCCGGCCGACGGCGCGGGGCTGGCGGGTTGCGGGTGTCTCAGGCGTGAGCGGCGGGGGCGGACATGGGGTCACCGATCTGCTCGGGCGTGCAGGTGCAGACGTTGCTCACCTCGCCCGCGGTGCATGCCGCCTGGTGGAGCAAAGTCGTGGCGTCCGGGGGCAGGGCGTGGTCGCTGCAGGCGTACACGGGGACGGTGTCGGTGAGGGTGCCCTCGTCCGGGCGGGCGCGGCGTGGCCACTGCACTACCGCGCGGGCCCCGCAGGCGCAGGCGATCATGCGTGGATCCAGTCGACGTACATCATCGAAGCTCCCTCGTTCACGAATGCGGTCGCCAGGGTGCCGCCGGAGTTCTGCCCGCCGGCGATCTCGATGTAGTCGCCGACGGCGAGCTGCAGGACGTGAGTCGCCTCGGGGATGCCCATCAGCGTGCCCGCGCCGTACAGGCTCGCGCCGCCCTGGATGAACGCGGCGTTGATGTGGACGCGGGCGCCGCGGGATCCCGTGCCGTTGATCGCGAACGCGGCGCGCCCGGTGACCCTGTACCAGCCGGCCAACGCACACGTGTACCGGGACGTGTTCGTCACCGTGCTGTGCCCGTTGTAGGTGTCGGTCACCTCGGTGTCGAAGGTCAGCACCTGCCACGTCCCGGTCGCGACATTCTGTGTCACGGTCTGTTTGAGCACTGCCATCGGCGGGTTCAGCAGCAGGCTGATCTGATCGCGGACCTCGGCGTTCATCAGGGCCGCGGTCACGACCTCGCCCACGACCCAGGTCCGGGGAGTGGCCATCAGTTCCACCCTCCCATCGGCCCGGGATCCGGTACGGGCGTGCCCTGGTCCCGGGTGTCGGTGTCCTTGCCCGGCTGCTCGGGCTTCTGCGGCCGGTCCCACGCCTTGTCGTCGTCGGCGTGCCACCAATTCCGCTCATGCGGTGCGCGCTCGGCGACCGCAGCCTCAGCGGCGGCAGGCTGCTCCGGGAAGATGATCCGGGCCCAGCCCCAGCCGCACTCCGGGCAAGCGAAACGGGCGTCGTCGGGGGTGACGACCTGCGCGCTGCCGCACACACAGTCCGCCACCCACCTGCTGTGGTTGATCCTGGCGTACACGCTGGCGCCGATCAGCATTCCGTGCGGTGGGCGGACGCGGCGCTGCATCTGCTGCTCGTACCAGTGCCACACCCGCTCGGCCGCCGGGACCAGGTCCCACGCGTCGGCGCGCTGGCTGGGCGGCGGTGTGTAGAAATGCTGCGCCCGCCGTACGGGAATGTCTCTCGCTCGCACGGGGCCTCCTAGTAGCCGAGCCGGGTCGTGCTGCCGAGCACGCTGTACGTGCTGCTGTCGAGCGCCCACACGGCATCGGTCTGGGCGCGTGAGGTGTGGAAGGCGAGGTGGTGCGACTCCTGGCCGATCTCCTCGACGTAGCCCTCGACGGTCACGGTGACGGTCGCGGCCGGCGCCTCCTCGGGCATGTTCGTGACCTCGAAGACGGTGGAGATGTCCGCGTCGAGGAGGATCCGGTACGTGGCGACGGGCTGGGCGTAGGCCTGGATGGGCAGCTCGCGCACTTCCGGCACAGGTACCGCGTAGCGGGAGACCGTCCACAGCAGGGCGTCGACGACCTCGGGGTCTGTCACCTTCAGGACGGTGGCGCCGGTCGGCGCCGGGTAGGAGCCGAACGCAGCGATCGACTCGGGAGCGGTCACGCGCTGGGTGGCGCCGCCCGGTCGGGCTGCCTTGTAGTCGTTGATGAGTTTCTGGTCGTCGGTCGGCAGGGACACACCGCCGGTCTCCAGGTCGGCGTAGTCCAGGCTCAGCGCGGGCACCGGGTTGTAGCGGACGGTGCGGCTCTGAAAGAGGAGAGCATGGCCGTCGCGGTGTGACGCCAGCCGGCCTCCTTCCGTCGCCTCGACGACGCGCATCATGTCCAGTGCGCTGGAACCGCCTTCGCCCTGCGAGGCCACCGGCAGGAAGTCCCCCTGGCCATCGAGCGAGGCCACCCCGGCGTACCCGGCCAGGCGCAGGACGCGTTCGTCCGCGTCCTCCCCTGAGAAGCCAGTTGCGCCCGCGTCGTAGTGGTCGACGATGAGCGCGATATCCGGGTGGCCGGTGTAGACCACGGCGTGTGCGACAGCCCCGTCCCACAGGTGGTCAGGGAAGCCGCCGATGGACAAATACTTGAGGCCGACCATGGACAGCACGGTCACGGGTATTGCGGCGCCGCCGTCGATGTACACGACCTGGCCGATCTCGTCGTACACGACGTGATGCCAGGCGCCGTCGGCCAAGCTGGTCGCATTCACGACGGTGACCGTGCGGGCAGTGGCGTCGACGGTGTGCTCGATGGTCAGGTAGCCGCTCGCGTTGAGCGCGAACACAATCTGGTACTGGAACGAGAACGAACGGCAGGCCAGGAAGTGCCTGTCGGTGACGCTGGTCTGGAACCAGCACTCGAAGACGATCGCGGTCAGGGCCGTCTGCTCCTCGGCGTGGCGGCCCATGTCCGCGTCGAGGCGAATCCCGTTGGACGTCGAGGCGGGTGAGAGCCGCACGACGGACTGCCCGGTCGCAGGGGGCCCGGCTGCCTCGCCGAAGGAGACGCTTCCCCCTGAGCCGACCTGCGCCTGAACGAGGCTGCCGGCGCCGGTCCCCGCGACGTCGCCGGCCGACGCGGAGGTCGACGGCTCGGTCAGGGGGTAGTGGATGATCGGAGCACTCTGCTTGATCTCCTCGGCCAGCATCGGCTCGAGCGCCGGCTGCTTGGACAGAGGCTTGAAGAAGTCCGTCGCGGTCAACAGCACTTGGCCCTGCAGGCCGGCCCACCCGGAGTCCCATTCGTTGACCAGCCCGTAGAAACGCCAGTGCACCTCGGCGCCAGCGCTGTCGAACGACGTCGCCGACGCTCCCTCCTCCAGCTGCACATCGTCCAGCCAGACCTTGTCGCCCGACGCGGGCGATGTCACCGTCGTGGTCAGCTGCACGGTGTGGCTCGTCGAGGTAGCCGTGAACGTCTTGGTGATCTGCTGCCAGGCTCCAGTGGTCGAGGAGGCGGTGCCAGGCGCGGCATCGTCGATGAGCCACCGCACCGGCGGGTCCCCGGCCGGGACCCACACCCAGCCCGACAGGGTGTACGTCGTGCCGACGGTGAGGCCGTAGACGGTCTGCTCCATCACGCCGCCGGTTCCGCTGGTCTTCCACTCGATGAGCAGGGACCGGGTGCCGGAGTGGGCGCGCGTGGTGTCCGAGAAGAAGTTGTTGACGATGTCGGTGGCCTTGTCGAACCAGTTGCCGGTCGTGCCGTCCTCGAACGTCGGCTGGTTCACCAGGTTCTTGCCGGTGGTGGTGACGATGCCCAGCTGGATTGGGCAGACCGGTCTGACGTAGGGGTAGTAGGGGGACGTCGCCAGACCAGCCGAGAACCTGCCGTCCGAGTTGTCGAGGGTGACGGTCAGGGTGCTCGGCTGGGTCTGGGTCCGCTCGTCGGACGCACCACGAGTGGTCCGGATCTTCCGGCTCAGATCGACCCACTGGCTGATGTCCGTCCACGTCACCGAGAGAGCCATCGGCGCGTAGCCGAACGCGACTCTCAGCACGGGCTTGATCGTCATCGTGCGAGCACCCCCGTGGGCAGGCCGTAGGCACGCTGCAGTTTCAGGAACATCCGCTCAAGCTGCTGGGCGGTGCCTACCGGATCGATGGCGCCCTGAACGGTGACGTTCACGGTCATGCCGGCCGCCGCCTGGGCCGGCCGGGCGACCGCCGGCATTGCAGCGGTGGACGAGGAGCGGGCAGCCGGGATTGCGCGGCCCTCGTTGAGTGCGTCGAGGGTCCCTTGGCCGAGGCGGTCGACCGCGGAGGCTCTTAGGACGTACTCGCCGTTGGATAGCATGCGGGGGATGCTGTCCGAGGTGGACGTGCCGGGCCCGCGGACGATGCCGCCGGTGGCCAGCCCTTCCATGAGGCGTGTGCGGTTGTTCATGGAGTTGCGAGTCACGTACGTGAGCGTGACCGTGACCGCCCGGTTTCGGATGGACGCAAGCTCGGCCCGGGCTGCTGCTGCCTTCCTCTCCAGGTCGTCGATGTGCGCGGTGAGCTTGGCGCGCTTCTCGGGGGGCACCGACGCCAGTTGCCCCTTGGCTACGCCGATCTGGCTTTCCCAGGCGCTGATGTTCATCTGCAACCGGTTCTGACTTAGCCGGGGCAGGACCGCATTCGAGAAACTCTGCGTCTTCTCCTGAGCGGTCTGCAGGCCGCCGACGAAGGAGTCCCGGAAGTTGTCGAAATCCGTGTTCGCCTTTACGAAGGCGTCGCCGATCCCGGGGATCTTGCCGATGGTCATGGCGAGACCCGAGACGATCACGTCCAGGGAGCTGAGTGCGCCGATCGCCAGCAGCCGGAAGCCGCCGATCGCGTCGGGCAGGTATCGGATGATGCCCTCCGCCACGCTGAGCATGACGTTCCCGCCCAGCCGAGCAAACTCCATCAGACCGAGCTTGTTCTCCTGCACGGTGGAGTGCAGGCGCTGCAGGGGGCCCCGGACTTCCTCGACGCTCTTTCCTGCGGGGGCGAGTGCCTCGACGATGGCCTTGCCCGCGCTCTTGAAGGCGGTCGCGAAGGGCTGCGCGAGGAGCCAGACCGACTTCAGGCCGAAGGTCAGGTCGTCCAGGAGGGGCTTCGCGGCGCGTACCCCGTAGCCGACCATGTCCAAGGCGCGGCTGACGACGTGTCCGAAGAGCGTCATCTGCTCGCCGAGGGCGGGGCCGAAGGTACGGGCGACTTCGCCCGAGAAGCGGCCGAAGGCGGGCAGCAGCTCGTTGATCATTCCGAAGAGGCCGTCGAGGAACTTCGACGACCCCTCGACCCCGCGCTCCAGGCCCTGGAACATTCCGGGCAGGCCCTGGCCGAGGAGATTGGAGATCCCGCCCGACAGCGATCGCAGGGTCGGTTCGCTGGCCGCGCCGAACTCTATGAATCCTCGCGTGAGCCCGCCGAGCCCGCGGGTCAGGTCCTTCACGAAAACGTTGCCCAGCGCCAGGACGGTCGTGAAGTCCTTCTGGAATCCGGAGTCCTTCATCAGGCGGCCGACGCCGGCCGCGGCATTCCCGAAGCCCTTGCCCATCTCGGTCGCGGACGCGCCGACAATCTTGATGAGCGGGCTGGATTCCTTCAGGGCCTCCGTAAATCCGGGCAGCATGGCCTTCTGGATTTCGCCGGACAGCCCCGCGAATTCCTTCTTGGTGTCGACGAGCTCTTTGGTGAACGCGCGCGCTTCTGGAGACAGCTTCTTCAGCGCGGCGGCGTATTCCTTCTTCCCCTTGCCAGCCGCCTCCAGCGCGTCGCCGACACCGGAGAATCCGAGCTTCATCGTGACTGCGGCAATGCCGAGGCCAGCCACCATGGGCACGAGCGCGCCGATCGCGGGCAGGAAAGACAGCGCGGCGATTCCGGCCACGGCCCACAGGGCGCCGCCGAGGCCGCCGCCCTTGCTACCGACTTCCGCGCCTGCCGTGGCCGCTGACCTGCCGAGGTTGGCCAGCGCGGGGCGCGTCCTGTTGGCTCCGTCTCCGAGGTTGCGGACCTGCACAGCGCTGCTGCCCGCGGCGTCGCCTACGTCACGGATCTCAGGTGCGGCGCCAGCGGCCTCACGGGCAAGGAGCTCGGCCGAGGCGGCCGCGGTGAGGAAGCGGCCACGCATGTCGCGGATCCGACCGTTGGAGTCCCGGGTGAATCGTTCGACTTCGGTGTTCGCCTGCTGGGCGGCGTTGCCGAGCTGGCTTACCGCGGGGGCCGCCGCGCTGGCCTCGGCGCCCATGGTCGCCGCCGCGCGGCCGGCGCCGTCGAGGTTGCGTCCGAGCTCCTGTAGGCCGCCGCCGGCGGTGCGGGTGAACGCGCGGAGCTCGCCGCCGGACTCGTCGACGGCGGTGTTGATGCGCTGGTGGAAGCGCTCGGCGGACTCCCCGATCCGGCGGAAGACGGGGGACAGGTTGTCGTCGCCGTCGAGGACGAAAGCCATGCGCTCAGCCACTGGATGCCTCCCTTGCCCCGTCGGCCTGGTGCTGGTCGATCCAGTCGCAGTACGTCTCGAACTCTTCGACGGTCAGGTCGTCTACGTCCCTGGCGCCGAGGTGGAGCAGGTAGGCGAAGAGGCCGAGGTACTTCAGGCGCTTTGCGGTGAGGTCTCCGTCGTCGGCTCTTTTGGGGGTGCGGCCGCTTCCGCCAAGGCCACGTCCACAGCGGCCGGGTCAGCGGCGTAGAACCTCAGCTCGGCGATCGCGTGCTCGCGCTGGGCTTCGGGGAGCTTCACGATGTCCTCGGCGACGAGAGCAACTTCCCGGGCATCGAACCGGCTGACCAGCTCGTCGATGAACGGGTCGAAGTCGGACCAGCGCAGCGTCGGCGTTTCCCGCTTGAGGAGGACCCAGACGATGCCGCGCATGGCGGTCGGGTCGTCATCGCGGATGCCTCGCTTGAGTGCGCCCCACGTCATGTCGGTGGTGCGCTCGACGACCTGTGCCTCTGAGGTGCGCACCGACTTGACATCGAAGCGGCGCTCCTCGCCGTCCGCGGGGCGGTACAAGATGATCACTGTGGCTCCTGTCTAATCGAGGCGCTGGCGGACGTCGCGCAAAATCGCTTCCACCTCGCGCTCCATGCGCGGGCGGTGCCGGCGGATCGTGGACTCCCACCACAGCGGCGTGGTCCTCTGGTTCGCCCACCGGCGACGATTGCCGAAAACCGGGTGCCGGATGAGGCCGGTGTTCATGACCTTGGGCATGTTGCGGAGATCAGGCGGCAGCGCGGTCCGGTCGATCCAGACGCGGGCGCCGGGGTTGCCGGTGGTCCGCACGGAGATGCGGATCGCGGCGGCGATCGTGGCGCGCAGCGGCCTGGTCGTGGGCGACGGCCCGCCGCGGCCGGTGGCGCCCTGACTGCGGATCGGCAGGGACCGCACCGTGCGCTGCAGGTCGGCGCGCAGCGGATCGGCCGCGCGCCGGATCCTGCGTTGCATCGCGGCCCGGACCGGCGCCCCGCTCGCCGCGTTGAGGCGGCGCGCCAGCTCCAGCAGTGAGCCGGTGTTGAGGATCCGGATGTCGCGGGTCACTGCTAAACCGCGGTGTCGACGGAGATGTAGCTGATGGACACCTGGTTCGTGCCGTCGTACAGGGCGGTGAACTGGTAGCTGGGCTTGATGACCTCGAAGCCGTCGATGACCGGCGGCGCCTCGTCGATCTTGATTGCGGGCAGGGTGATCCGGAAAGTCTCGTAGTACGTGGACGCGATCAGCGGACCGACGAACTCCAGCACCAGAGAGGTGGCCGTATCGCTGGTGTGGAGGTCATCCAGCGTGGTCGAGACGTAGTCCATCTCGATCGACCCGGTGATCTTCACCAAATCGTTGGCGATCGGCTCCTTCTTCAGACCGGCCTGACCGGCATAGAAGCGGTCCGTCGCCATCGGCCTTTCGATCTTCACCGAGGCCTTGCGAACCCCGTCCAGCGCCGTCTCCGACGCGAATGCGCCTGTCTTGACGGCCATCTGCCCGAAGTGGAACGGGCTGCGCGACGGGTAGCTGGCGGCCGCGAGCGTCTGTCCCTCGTCGCAGGTTTTGCCGTCGATCTCCCACGACGACATCAGCATGCCGCCGACCTCGCACGAGAATTCCGCGCCGACGACCTTGCACCCGACGAAGCTCTTGTCGGTGACCGTGCCAGTGGTGAGGGGCACGCCCTTCTGGATGGTCAGGTTCTTGCCGAAGCTGTCGGCCAGGATGTGGGTCTGCAGATAGGCGGCCGTAGCGGCCTGCTGGACGGGGGTCACCGTCGTACCCATGAGCGACTGAAGCAGAACACCCATCCCGCTGTTGGTGACCTCGAGGTCGATACTGCCGGTCACCTCCAGCTGGGTCAGCACTCGACGGGCAGACAGCGCCATCAGGCGGCCCGAGGCGACGCCGGCCGACTGCTCGGTCGTCTTCTTCAGGACCAAGCTCTCCTTGGTGAACTCCAGGAACCTGGTCGGCGCCACGTAGGTGCCGTAGGTGACCTCGGCGACGATGCCGAGCTGGCCGCCGAGGCCGGATCCGATTGCCATCAGCTGTCACCCTTCGGGGTCTTGCCCACGGCCTTGGTCGGCGCGGGCGTCGTCTTGGGTTCCTCGACGGGCTCCCAGTTCGAGGTCTGGCAGACGTAGCCGTCGTACCGGGCATCCGGCACCTCGACGACCTCGTCGGGCTCGACGGTGCGGCTACCGAGCTCCGGCACGGTGACCGGCACGGGGCCGATCCAGCGGACCTTGGCCATGTGGATCTCCTGTCAGATGCGGGCCCGGCAGCGGACCGTGAGGGGGATAGCGGCGAGCACGCCGTCGGACTGGATTTGCACCAGGTCACCGGCTGCGAGGTGAGCCCACAGCACCGTGCCGTTCAAGGTCGGGGCCTCGGGTGCCGCGTCGGTAGCGCGGAGAGCGTTCTCAACCTCGGCCAGAATCTCGAAGGCCCGCGTACGGCGGGCACCCATGTCGACGCCACCGGAGCGGGACTCGATGTAGCAGAGGAGATCGAAGTTCTCGTCGCGGTCCCGGGCCCCGGCCGAGGCGAACTCCTGGCTGAGGCTCACTGCGATCTCGGCGCCAGGCTGAAAGCCCACGAACAGCAAATCCGTGCTGGTCAAGTTGACGGTGGGTGGCCCGTCCACCACAGTGACCCCAGCCAGGCCGGGCGCGGCGCGCAGGATGTCGAGCAGTTCGGCGACCGCGGCCGGGACAGCGGAGGTGGCCATCTACGCCACCCCCGGCGGGAGCCGGTGGGGTTCCATCAGCTGCAGCGCCCTGTTCGGGATGGCGTACCCGAATCCGGCGACGGGCTCGGTCACGGCGAAGTCGTCGCCACCGCCGATGCCTCCGAGGGCGCGGGACGCGCCGTACTTGGTGCGCCACAGGTGCTGAAGGATGATTTTCGATGCTGAGGTCAGGTTCGAGGGGACGATCACCCGTCCGACGACGTAGGTGATCCGCAGCGGGCCGACGAGGAGACCTCCGTCCAGGCGACGGAGAATCCCGCTGCTATCGACGTGCAAGTCGCCAGGCGCGTACGTTTCGCCACCGGTGAGGATCCCCGCGGCTGACGTCACCGAGAGGACCGGCGTACGGCGCAGCGCGATCTCGGCTACGCCCCAGCGGGACACAGCGTGGTCCTCGACGACCGTACGGCGGGCGCACGGCCCGCACAGTCCCTCGACGAGCTCGGTCACGGACTCCAGCCAGCCGCGGATCTCCTCATCAGCCGAGGTGTCCGTCGCAGCGAACTGCAGGTGCCGGCGGGCGTCGGCCAGGGACAGGATCAGCGGCGGATCAGCGGCCCGCACATCGAACATGTCCGTGTACGCCGCGCTGGGTGTCGCGAACAGCCAGCGCACGCCGTGGCGGCCGGCCTGCACGGTGGTGTAGTCGACGGTGTACTCGCCCGTGCTCGCGGGCGGGTTGGTCACCACAGGGGCGGTGGTGGTCCCGTCGGGCAGGGTGATGGTGAGGGTGGCGCTGGCCGCGTCGGTGAGCGTGCCGCCCGGGTCCCGGCACTCACCGCGCAGACGGACGGAGTCCCCGAGGTCGAACGGCATCGCTCACCTCCTACTCGGCCTGCTCGGCGTCGGCGGGCGAGGCCTCGGGGAGGAGCTCGGCACGGTGCTTGAGGATCCCGGCGCGGGCCTGGCCCTTCTCCTCCGCGTCGAGGATGCGCCGCCGCTCCTCCTCGTCCTCGGTCTCGGCCAGGTGGGCCAGGACGTCCTTGACGTTCGCGGCGCCCGGGTCGTACGGGCCCGGCGGCGGCGTGGTGCGGGTGCGCGGTTCCCCGGGCGCGGCGGTGGCCGCCTCGGCCTGCCGCGCGGTCCGGGCGGCGACGTGCGTGTCGACGTCCTCGAAGAGGTGGCCGTGGGTCTTGAGTACAGGGTCCTTCTCGTCGACGAGCTGGCCGCCGGAGTAGACCCGCGGGGACCCGCCCACCCAGACGCTGAACGCGGCTGTGCAGCGCTTGATCGGCATGGTGGATTCCTAGCTGTGTGAGATCGGGCGGCGGCGGGGGAAGGCCCTGATGATCGTGGCGCCGAACACTCCGCCAGTCGTCGCGGCAGACGTGGTGACCGAGGCGCGCAGGTACCGCTTAGAGCCGATGTAGCCCAGCTCGTACAGCACGTCGTCGTCGGCAGCGACAAGCGTCGGCGCGGACCCCTGGAGGTCAGCCGCGGCGACGGTGCTCCACGCCGAGTTGTCGTCGGACTCCTGCAGGGTGATCGCGTGCGAGCCGTCGGTCACGGTGCCCGTGTGGACCACGAGCATCGCGCTGCGGCAGTTGTCCTTGTTCTCGTTGAGGTCGACGGTGGTCCCGTTGACGGTGCCGTTCGTGCGGGCCGCGACCGTGAGGGTCACCTTGGCCCGCGCCAGGCCGTAGAGCGAATTCCGCATGAGCGGATCTCCTTCGGAAAGGCGGAGCCCCCACCGCGGGGGTGGGGGCCCACGGGGGTCAGGTGACGTTGAGCATCCGGAACGCGCCGTCGTTGACGCTGTCGGCGCCGACGCGGTAGTACGCGTACCAGCCGCGCTGCCCGGTGGGCCGGCGGTTAGAGCCGACCAGGTGCGGGATGAACTCGACGGTGACGCCCACCCGGTCGGCGATCACGTAATTCGACCAGTCGCCGTAGACCGCGAGGTAGTTCTCCGCGGCCGCGGTCACGGTGCCGTCCATGTCCTCGGACTCCAGGGCGTTGCGGCCCAGGAGCATCGCGGGGACGTCCGCGCCGATGCGCTCCCACATCTGCGCGCCGCCGCCGGTGTCGAACTGCCTGATCAGGTTGTAGATCGCTCGGTTCGCCACCCACGACGCGTTCGCCCGGTAGCGGGCCGGGAGCGCGTTGTCGACCTTGTACACGTCGGCCGCAGCGAACGTGTCCGTGGTCGTGCTCGTCACGATGCTGGACGTGCCGGTCAGAGCAGTGATGATGCCCGTCGGCTGGTTCGATCCGGTCCCCGTGGCGAACGCCGCGGACTCCAGGACGTCGCGGCCGAACGCGAGGAGCTTGGCCACCTCCTGGGTGACGTTGGCCTCGTCCTCCAGGGCCTCGATCGAGATCGGCACGAAGCCGGACGCCTTGTGGATCGGGACGGTGGGCTGGGCGAACGTGGTGGTGTCGTCGGACACCTCGGTGCCTTCGGTGTCCCAGCTCCAGGACACCGCGCCGCTGCTCACGCCGTTCCAGACGTCGCCGGTGGCGACGACCTGCCGGGCAACCTCGCGGATCTGGTTCCGGGACCCGTTCGCCGTGATGATGACCGTCGGGTCCAGCTGGAACGGGACCAGGTAGCCACCGGCGCTGTCGGTGAGCGACATGGCGCGTTCCAGGGCCCGCTGCTCGTCCTGGGAGATCAGGTGCCCGCGGCCGCGCGCGACCTTTGACCAGGCGCGCAGGTACTCCGGCGAGGAAGTGGCCAGGCACAGCCGGGCGATGCGGGAGTCGCTGTCGTCGAACTGCTCGATGATGCTCGTAGCGGCGGCCCGGACACGGTCGTTAGCGCCGGACATCTTCTCGATCGCGGACAGCGCGCGGGCCCGCAGCTCACCCGCCACCTCCTCCTTCGACCGGGAGAACGTGCGCACCTCGGACAGGTCCCACGGGTTGCGGAAGCGGCCCTGCTCAACGGAGTCCGGGTTGAGGATCGGGTCGGTGTCGTAGCCGTCCGAGCCGTACGACGTGCCGCTGGCCGCGCGCACGCTGGCGGCGGACGGGCGGCGGTCGCTGACCACAGCAGCCGAGCGGACCCGCTCCAGCGCGGCAAGGCGCTCCAGCTGCCGGCGGTGCTGGTCGACCTCGCCGAACTCACGGGTCAGCTCGTCGAAGGACTGCTCGTCCTCGGCGGTGAGGTCGGCCTTGGCGCCGAGGCGCTCCAGCTCGGCCTCGATGTCCTTCAGGCGGATCTTCGCCTGGGGGTGGGAAAGTTCCATCAGCTTGCGTCCTTCTCGTCGATGAGCGCCAGCGTCTGGGCCATACGGGCCCTGACCTCGCGGATTTGAGCCCGCATGCGGTCGCTGGCGGGGGATGTAGACGGGTGCCCATCGGCGGGCGGCGCGTCGGTGCTGCTGGGGGCAGGCGGGTGCTCAGGAGCGAGCGGCGCGCCTTCGGGGAGATCCAGACTGCGTACGTCCACCACGAGCGGAGGGGTCCGGTAGACGACCTCAATGCGCTCGGGGGTGGTCTTGTCGCCGAAGAGCAGCGATGCGGCTACCTCTCGGCGTAGCTCGGGGTCCTCGGGCACCGAGGGTGCCGCGGCATCGCGGGCCAGGGACTGGCGGATCTGCCGGGTAGCCTGCCCGTCGTGAGCGAGCTCGTCGGCCATGCCGCGGGCCCGTACGGACACCTCAGTCCCGGCGTAGGCCGGGAACACGACCGGGCCGAGCTCGCGGCACCTGACCTCGATGATCTCGCGCTGCAGCGGGCCTCGGTCGCCGGGCATCCACAGCAGCTCGCCGACCTCCTCGGGCCGGACGAGCTTGCCCCCGGCGTCGCGCCACTCTTCGCGGATCACCTCGAACCGGAACGACATGCCGTTCACGGTCTTCTCGGCGATCGCGTCCCGGATGGGCTGCATCAGCCAGTTGTCGGAGATCCGGCCCTCGACGTACAGGCCGTGGTCGTCCTCGCGGAGATCGGTGATCGACCCGATCGGGATCGACCCGATCAGCGGGTGCCGGCCGTGGTCGAACTGCATGACCGGCGTGGATTCCCGGATTGTCTTGCGGAATGCGCCCTTGCGGATCGTCTCGGAGAACGACCCTTCCCACGAGTCGATCTCGGTCGCCTCACCGAAAACCGCGGCGTATCCGGCGAGGGTGCGGCCGTCGTCGGCCTCCCCGTCGGCTGCTGCCTCGGCGCGGAACGGCGCGGACCTCACCAGGTCGCGCGCGACGGCATGTGCTGTGCCCATCACGGGCCCTCCTCGTCGGTCGGTGGCGCCGGCTCGGTGGTCGGCAGGGTGGAGCCCGGAGGCTGGAGCATCACGGAGAACAGGCCGCTGTGGACCAGCAGGGTGAAGTCGTCGGAGTTCACGGCGCGTACGGCCGACTCGGGTTCGAACCCGGCGTCGGAGAGTGAGCGGAGCGTCTGGGCGCGACGCCAGGCGATCTCCGCAGCGTCCTTGCGGTCCTCCCGGAGGAAAGGGACGTCCCTGGGGTCGTACCAGAGCCGCACCGCGCCGCTGTTTCCGGCGCTGGCCGGGCGTACGAGGTGCGCGAAGCTTCCCGAGACGTTGGCCCACAGAGGGTGGATCGTGCCGTCCGCGAACCGGCGGCGGGCCTGCGCGTAGTTGGAGTAGGTGGCCGCGGCCAGGCCCTCAGACAGGCCGACGATGACCGGCGGTACACCGGCCGCCGCGGCGATGCGAGTCTCGCCCGCGCCTTGCACGCGCGAGAAGTCCATCTGCGCGAAGGTGTTTCCCACCACGGTCACGTCGGCGCCGCCGCCGAGGTACAAGGTCTTGTAGGCGTTCGAGGCGCCCTTGTGGCCAGCGTCCATCTTCGCGACGAACTTCTCGAACGCATCCGCGCTGATCTCCCGCGGCATGCTGACCACCAGGTTCGGGGTGGCCGCGTTCTCGAAGAACCGCTGCTTGTGGGCCGACATCAGCCCGTCGCTGGTCGTCTCCCGCAGGATCGGTGTCATCCACGACATGCCCCGGTAGGTGGCCAGCGGATCCGGCTTCGGCGCGAAGTGCGCCACCTCGTCGACGAGCAGCGCCACCGGCTCGGCGCCGGAGTGCACGCCGCCCTCGGTGTACAGGTAGCCAAGGCGCCGCCAGCCCAGCACACCACCCCTGGACTTCCGGGGCTCCAGGATGATCTGCACCCAGTCCGGACGCATCCGCACGAGCTCGTCGCCATCCCGCACCCAGTACGCGTTCCCCGCGAGGTCGGCATCCTGGAGGACGCGAGCCAGGAGATCCTGTGTCGTGCCGCCGGGCCACGGCTGCTCCAGCAGCTTCAGGTCGCTCGTCCCGAACATCTCGGACGGCCGCCCCTTGTTGAGGCGCTGCCAGGTGAAGCGGGCGCTGCTGAACACGTCCTTGCGGACGTCCAGACAGCTCGACAGGACGCCGTTCGTCGCGGCCCGGATCGCGTACGACTGGAAGTCGTTGGGGACCGGCTCGCTAGCCTGACCGGGCATCGTCTGCTGAATGCCGAGCGGGTTGTATGAGGCGCCACCGAACTGAAAGCTGTTGACGTAGTCCTCCAGGCTGGCGATGTACCGCTCCTCGCCGGAGGCCCGCCGGCCACGCGCTGCTCGCCACAGGTTCGTCACGAGCCACCCCTCCCTTCACCGCGCGGCGGGTCCACCTCAGCCAGGAACAGGCAGTACCCGGCCATCAGCGCTCCGCCCACCGCGAGGCCGATCGCCAGGCCCAGACCGAGCCCGGCGCCCGCGGCGATCAGTGCCCCGCCCAGTGCGGTACCGGCCCGCGCCCAGGCGGCCCGGCTCACAGGAATGCGACCCACGGCTCGGGCTCCTCTGCTTCTGGTTCGGTCCTCGTCCGCAGGCCCCACGCGGCGAGCGTCACGGCGACCAGCGGGCTGATGTCGACGGACACCCCGCGCCGGGCCCACGCCCAGGCCTCGCCCAAGTCCCGCTTGCGGGCGCCGGCCAGTGCCGCGGCGAGCGGGGCCTGGTCGAGGTGCACGAGGGTCTGCTCGGTCACCGAGTCGTAGAACTGTCCGCAGGCCTGCGCCACTTCGCGGACCCGGGGCACGGTCACGGTGAGTCCGGCCCGTTCCAGGTCGGCGATCAGCGCCCCGGCCGGGCCGCCGCCGTCCACGACCCATGCACACGGACTCCAGCGTTCTTGCAGGTCAACGGCCCGCTCTACGATCCAGCCGACGCCAGGCCGGTGGTCAACCACCTCGACGTGCACCGCAGCCCCGTTGGTCCCGGCTACGGCGATTGCAGCGTGTGACCGCTCGGGGGTCATGTCGATGGCGAACGCAACTGGGTCGGACGGCTTGGACTCCCCGTCGGTGAGGGCCCGCCATGCGTCCTGACCGATTACGGACCAGGTATCGGCCCGGTCGGAGGGGTAGTCGCCCACGCCGAGCCGCTCACGGCCGAACACCTCGGCCGACATGGAGAGCCGTTCACGGGTCACGTGCTCCTCCGAAATCCGGATGCCGAAGGCCGGGTTCGCGCGAGCCCACGTCGCCGGGTCCGCCGCGTCATCGTGGGTGGTGCAGTCGGCGGGGCACTCGGCCAGGTGCGGGTCCACCGACCACTCGCAGTAGGCGAGCGACGGGTCCGGGGTGCCCTCCTGGGCGAGTAGGGCCCGCTCGCGCAGCCGTCCGAGCTGCATGGACGGTCCGCCGATACCTGCGGAGCCGAAGTACCAGATTTGGGGGTTGGGCCGGGCGGACATGGTCGGCATCAGAGCGCCAACGGCCTCGTCGCCGAGGATCATCGCCTCGTCCCAGACGTTGCAGTCGCCGGAGAAGCCACGGCCGCTGCCGCCGCTGCGGGCCAGGAACCGCAGCCGCTGACCGGTGAGCAGCTCGACGCACTCCTCGCCGGTCGTCCGCCGCACCCGGGCGACCCGCTTGCGCAGGGCATCGGTGTTCGTGACGAGCGCGACGATCCGGCGGAACGCTTCGATGGCCGTCTTGAATTCGTGGGCGCTGTGGAGGATCAGCTCCTCGCCGAGGAGGAACAGGCCGGCCAGCTCGCGGGCCTCGATGATCGCGCCCTTGCCGTTCTGGCGGGGCACGTTGACGGCTACCTCGAATGCGGCCCACTTGCCGTCGGCGCGTTCGCCGAGGCCGAGGTCGAGCACGTGCTGTTGCCAGGGGTCCAGTTGGAGGCCGGCCATCGCGGCGAGCTCGACGGCCTCTTGCCCGGAGGAGGAGACGAAGGGGGGCGCGGTGAAGAGGCGGGGCCGCTGGGAGCCGAGTCGGCTGAGGTCAGGCACCGCGCCGTGCGGCGCGTCGAGCAGAGAGGTCATCGACACCATCCCCCTCCGCCTTGCCAGGAGCGACGGCGCGCAGCTTGTCGAGGGTGGCCCGCAGCTCGCGGCCGACGACGGCGGCGCTTGTCGCGGCGTCGGACTCGTCGAGGTGTCGGGCGAGGATGATCGCCAGCGCGGCGAGGCCTGGCGCTATTTCGGCGACGCCAAGTTCTGCGATCTCTTTGAGGGTTGCCGCCTCGGCGCCGTCCATGATCGCCCCCACCCTCAGTCACATTCAGTGACGACTACAGAGAGTCGCTATTTACCGAGTTGGACTTTCCGAGTGATTAGTGGTCTTTAAAATCGGCCACGCAAAAAATCGGGCGAGAAGGGCGGTTGAGGTCGCCCGGCGCCCTGATTTCTCGCGGGACCAGGGGCCACCCCCCTCAGGGGTTGCCCCCTCCTCGTCACTGTTCGACATCGCGATTTGATCAAGAATGACGAACGAGCCGAGGCGGACGTGCGCGGTGACGGGATGGGCCCGGGCCGGGTACCTACCAGGCACGGGACGCCTGGACTCCCGTGCCCTGCCCTGCCGGGCGCCGGCGCTGCCGGTACCACCGGGTGGCCACGGCCTCCATGCCCGGGTGCCGCATGTCACGGACCCGCTGCATGACGATCTCCTTGCCGGGGTCCACCACCACGATCCGCGCGTCGAGGCGCTTGTACCGGGCGGTGGCCTTCTCACTGGGCAGGGTGTGGATGAGGTAGACGTCGACCTTGTCGCGGTGGGTGACTGCCTCGTCGATCGCTGCGAAGCGGGCCCGGTGGGCGACTCGCAGCAAGGTCTCGTCGTGGTCCCAGGGCCTGGCGTCTGGGCCGGCCAGCGCGAGGGCGATGCGGTCGAGGTCGATGACGATGTCACCGGGGCCTGCGTGCGCGGTGATCCATGAGGACTTGCCAGCGGCCGGCGGGCCGGTCACGACGTAGAGCACGACGCCTCAACGCAGTTGCAGCACTGTTCACCTACGCAGCCACAGCATCGGTCCGGCGGCCAGGACTCGCGGAGAGCGGCGGCCTGGGCCAGATGCCGGACGGCCGTTGCGCTGAGCACGTACTCGCCGTCATGGAGGGTGACCTCACTCATCGTCACCACCTCCTTGACGAGCCTTGGACACGCAGGGTGAGCCGGTTGCCGCGAGCACTGTTGCAGCGCCGGTGTGCTGACCTGGCGTTGGCTGGGTCGAGGAGGTCTCCGCCCTTGGACAGGGGGAGCAGGTGGTCGAGGGTGAATGCCCACCGGTCGCGCCCCGCCTCGGGCCCGGTGATGTCGTACCGGATGTCGTGGCCGCAGATCCAGCAGGGCAGGCGCAGGGCCCGCTGGCGGGCGCACAAGGAGCGGTAGCGGCGCCCGTTGCGTGGATTGACGGCCACGGGCGCCACCTCCGACTACGACTTGCTGAGGTCCCACTCTCGGGGAGTTGCGAGCCCGGCCGGGGCGTAGGCGGCGGTGACCGCACGCGGGCTGTCCGGGACGGCAAAGACGATGTTCCCCTTGACGCACTTGCCGGAGGTCAGCGTCGTCTCGAAGGGGAACTCCGGCTTGGGGAAGTCCCCGTACTTGCTGCTGGACGAGTCGATGCGAGCCCCGTCGGCGTAGGTCAGCGTCCACGGCTGGTCGGTGACGAGGAACGTTCCCGTGTCGCTGCAGACCTTGACGTCCAGGGCGGCCCACACGTAGCCGGGCGTGCCGGACTCTTCGGCGGCCGAGCCGACGGAGCGGAACTTGTGCCGGTAGCCGAGCACGGTGACGTTGCCGACGGCCGGCCCATCGTCGAGGGTTGCCTTGAAGCCCCACGTGTGTCCGATGGTGAACACGGGGTCTGGAGTCGGTGTGGGTGACGGTGTGGGCGAGGCGCTGCTCGTCGGGGGTGACGTGGTCACAGCTGGCGAGGTGGGGGGCTTGTCGGCTGCGCTGTTGGCGCTGCTGCAGCCGGTGACGGCGAGGAGTGTTGCGGCAGTGGCTGCCACAGCGGCGTGTGTAGTGCGGGCGGGCATCTGTCCCCCAGGCGAAGTGGTGAGGGGGCATCATCTGCTGCTGGCGCGCGGCGACTGGCCGGTATCGCCGATTCGTGACCTACGTGACGGTGAGCGTCCCGGACCGGCGGATGATCAGTTCGTCGTTGGGCGGGTCGATGCGTACCCAGACGTGCCAGTCGCCGCGGGTGAGGCTGGTCTCGCCGCCGGTGGGGCCGACGAGGATGCGCGCCGTGTCGCTGTCTTCCCATTCGCCGGTGAGCCAGTCGGCCAGCGCAGGGTTGCCCCTGTTGGTCTCGGCGAGGAACTGGAACTGCGGCGGGGTCCCGGTGAGGTCCACGCCGGCAGGTGACGCGGTGATGGTCACGCTGATGTACTCGGTGCTCGTGGCGGGGATCAACACGGGCTGCTGACCTCCCACCGGGCTGCGGGTGCTGCGACACCCCACGAGGTCGTGGGGGCGCCGATGGTGACTGTGATGTCGGAGTCGAACCCGTCAAGGTCTGCGGGGTACAGCGTGGCGGTGGACTCGATCCGGGCCGGGCTGATGGTCACCGGGCCCGGGGTGAACGCTGGCGTGTACAGCGCTGCGGCGGAGTCGATCCGGTTGGGGGAGGCTGTGACTTCACCGGGGAGGAGCGCGGGCCCGTAGAGGACCGTGGTCGCCTCGATGCGGCCCGGGGCGATGGTGACGGCGTCCGGGGCGAGCGTGGGCGCGTACAGCGACGCGGTGGACTCGATGCGGGCCGGGGCGAGGGCCTGCTCGCCGGCGGCGACGGCCAGGGTCCACGCGGAGCCGAGGGCGGACTGGTCGGCCGTCCAGACGCGGGAGCCGATCGTCCCGGACACCGTGGCGTCCGAGTCGCCCCACGCGCCCGAGCTGGCGCCGCTACCCGAGGTGGTGAACGCCTGCCCGCGCCGCGTGTGGCCCGCGGGGGCGGTCCAGGCCGCAGTCTGCGGCGTGGCAGCGCCCCGGGAGTCCCAGACGACGCCGATCTCCCGGCTCGCTGCACCGACCGAGCCCAAGGACGGTGTCGTCTTGGTGGTGGCGGCCGTCGAGGTGTTGGTAGCGGACGTGATCGGGCTGGAGGCGAGGGCGCCGCGTACGCGGCCGAGGAGGAGCACCTGGCGGATGCTGCCGGTGCTCGGGGTGACGGTGATGACCGCGCCGAGGTCGCCGGCCTCGGCGATGCGCCACCACAGCTGCGACATGTGCCCGGACTGCATCGCGGTGCCCAGGCTCGTCCAGGCGCCGGCGCCACCCGAGATGGCGAACGTACGGGAGCCGGACGGCATCACGCACGCGGCGAGCAGCAGGTCGCCGACGACGACGCTGCCGTCGTTGGGGATGGTGGCGGCCGCGGAGGAGCTGGTGGAGAGGGTGACGGTGTCGGCGAGGTGGGTGAGCTGCCCTACGGCCATGGCGCTACCTCACAGAGCGAAGATGCCGGAGGCGTTCCAGGAGGCCACGATGTTGCCGCCGTTGGGGGTGACAGACACCCCGTCAATGTATGCGAGCAGGTCGGAGTTGGCGTCGGTTCCGGTGTGGCGGTAGAGCACGATGGCTTCGACGCTGTCTCCTGTGACGGATGGGAAGGGGACGTCGGCTGCGTCGAAGACGCCTGCTGTTGTGGTCTTGGAGGTGAGCGCTGAAGACACGGCGACCCGGGCTCCGGCAGGCACGTCGTCGAGGAAGTCGTGTGCGGAGTTGTACGTGTAGTCGGCGGTGTCGACGAGGACGGCCCGAATGTCGGACGAGCTGAGGTTGATGCTCGCGGTGAGCAGCAGGGCCTTGAACGATGGGTAGAGCGCGCTGGCCACCGGGGCCTCCTCGGTCTGGTGACGGTGTGCGGGGGTTGCCGCCCGGGGCCCTCGTCCCGGGCGGCTGCACCCGCACCCACTCCGCACTGAGTGGTCATGGGTAAGCCCGGCCGCAGGGGAGTCGCGGCCGGGCTCGGGGTGTGGTTGGTTACTGGCGGCGGCGGAACAGGCAGATCAGCGCGGTCCTGTCACCGGTGAGTGCTTTGCCCTCGGCGGCGGCCATGTTGGTGAGGTGCCAGCCTTGGGCTTCGATGGCTTCGATCTGCTCGCCGACGCCGGGCATCACTGCGGTGGCGCGGCTGTTCATGTTCGCTTCAATGATCTTGTAGGTGAGGACGTGCCGGCCCTGCTGGTACGCCTCGGCGGCGGCCTTGGTGGCCACGTCGGCCTTCGCGTTGTTGATGAACCCCATGGTGCCCCCTGGTGCGGTGGTGGAGCCGCATCGTTGCACCGGGGTGGTTCGGGTGTCTGTCGTGTGACGTACCCGTGACATGCGAATGCCCCGCACTGTGGCGGGGCTTTGGTGTCCGGGCACGCGGGACGTGAGGCCAGGATGGGGCACGGCGGCCGGTTTTGCAACTAGGTGCAGAAGAGCCCCGCCGGGATGCATCCGGCAGGGCCCTTCGAGGGCGCCCCCCTCACGGTACGGCGCACACGCTACGCCGGGCCCGCCTGGAACAACACCCCTCACGCGTATCGGCTCTGAGAACGAAGAACCCCGCCGCGCGGGGGTGCGTGCGGCGGGGCTCTGACGGCGGCGTAGCACCTGGAGGGAGCAAGCCGCCGTGCCTCCGAGGGCAGGTGGCTCACGCTACGCCCGGGATGGCTGGAACAACACCCCTCGTGCGTGGCCGATATCAGATCTTCGGCTGGCCCGGGACGGGCTTCGGCGGAGCCTGCACGTGGCCGCCGCGGCTCGCCTGGTAGTCGTTCGCGTGCTTCGGGTCGGGCCGGGTTTCCGGCGCCATGGGCATGGTTTTGCGGAGTGCCATGATGGCGGTCCTGTCTCTCGTGAGGTGACGGGAACCGGGGCGGCCGATCAGCTGCCAGGCGGCGGCCGCCCCGGGCTCAAACGGTGTACGCGCGCCGCTCCGAGGCGACCCGAACAACAGCGCCGCTCTGGCCGATGGGCTCTACACTCAACCCCTCTCGGCCCCCTTCCGAGCCCGCGTTGTTGGCGTTGGTGTTGGCCGCTGAGCTGCACAAACAACCCCCAGAAGGGGTGCCCTTCCCGGCGTCGGGGAGGGGCGGCACATCGTCGTGATGGACCCCGGGCCCGTTCTTGCCGGCCGCGCGAACCCCGTCCCGGATGCGGATCCCGGCCTCGTCGAGGAGCGCGCGGACGGCCTTCGTGTCGGGGAGTCCGGCAGCCTTCTGCAGCTGGGTGAGGCGGACGTGCCCGCCACCCACGGCGAGGCCCTGAAGCTCGGCGACGATGTCGACCTCGCCCTCACTGCCCGGCTCCTCGCCGCTGCCGCGCCGAGTGGCGACCCAGGTACGGGCCTTGCGGTAGCCGGCCGTCGCGAGCAGGCCGGTGACGAAGTAGGCGGACTCCGGGACGTTGTAGGCGATCGTGCCGCCCGCGGCGAGGGCGACGGCGAGGACGCAGCCGCCCGCGACCCGGTTGCCGCGCTCCCCCGCGTCCTCGGCGGCGGTCACGCGACGATCCCCGTGAGCCAGACCCCGGCGACGTTCACGGCCGAGGCGAGCGGCACCGCGGCGTATCGGGCGACGCCGGCGGAGAGGCCCATGCCGATGCCGGAGAGCCAGCCGCGCAGCTTTGAGCCCTTGGCGCCCTTCTTGCGTCGGGCGATGAACCCGCCGAGGACGAGCACGGTGATGAACAGGCCGCCCTGCGTGAGGGGTGCGGCAGTCGATCCGGGCGCCGTGCCGGTGTCGGCTCCAACGCCGTAGACGAGGAGCCCGTCCCCGAACGTGTTGAGGCCCCACAGGGCAGTGTCGCCTGCCCAGCCGACGACGCCGCCTACAACCATGACGGTCAGGGCGCCGATCGCCCAGCAGAGGACGAACGGAAGGAGGTCGCCGAGGTATCCGATCGCGTTGGACTGGAGGGCTTTCACGCCGGGGAACCAGACGGCGATCTCCCAGACGAGGAAGAGCAGGCCGGCGAGGACGGCGCCGAGGGTGGGGGTCATGACACGCTCCGGGTCATCGTGCGGAGGTACCGGTTGACGGTCTCTTCGGAGGCGTTGGCGTCGGCCCGCTTCCGGACATACCCGAGGACGAAATCCGGACTACGGATCCCGCTGTCCACGGCGGTCCGGACCGCGTCCTTAATGGTCATGGGCGCGGTGAGCTCCGATGCGGGCTCCTCGTCCGGACTGTCCGCGGACGCGTCCGGACGGTCCGGATCGGCGTCCGGACGGGTCCGGATCGCAGCCTCCTCGGCCTCGACGAGGCCCTCGGCGCGGGCAAGTTCGCGGCGCAGCGGGATCATGCCGAGCCGGGACCCGAGCTCCGCGCGCTCGGCCTGCGCCCACTGCATCGCCTGCGGGCTGAGCCGTGGGGTGGTCTGTGCGAGGAGGACGGTCCACAACCCCTTGGCCATGCCGGAGACGACGGCCCCGGTGATGCCGATGGGGAGCTGGCCCTCGGCGTGGCCGTGCATGGCGACCGCGGCCATGGCAACGCCGAGCGCGACGTGGCCGGCGATGCGTGGGGCTCGGGCGCGTGGCGGGTCGTAGCGGGCGAGCCACTCCAGGGCCATGCAGCTGATCCACACGAGGTCGAACGTCACGGCTGCGGCGTAGGCGGCGGGGGCGACGACGAGGAGGTCGAGGAGAGCGCCGATGCTGGCGGTGGACCAAACGACGGACCCGGTGAGGATGAGGCAGGCCGCGCCGAGGACCGCAGTGCGGATGGTGTGGTCCCAGTCGCGGGGCGGTACGGGTACGTGGATGTCGTAGGTCTCGTCGATGAGGTGGGTCTTACCGTCGACGGTGTGGGGGACCTGCCGGGTGCGGGTCTCGGTGCGGGTGCGCACGGGTGCTCCAGGGCGGGTGGGGCCGGGCGCCGCGAGTGCGGGCCCGGCCGGGCGGTGTGGGTCAGGCGGTGCGCTCGGCTCCGGCGAGGTAGTGGGCGGCGGACGCGTCGAGCCAGTCGGCTTCGGTGTGCTGGCCGGCGGCGCGGGCCTCGTCGGCCAGCTCGGTGAACAGAGCGGCGGCGGCCCGCGCGTGGTATGCGGCCTGCTGGAGTCGGGCGGCCTTCGTGGTGGCGTTCATGGGGTGGGTCCTTCCGGATCGCCGAGCTGGTGGGTTATGCGGTCTTCGCGGCGGCGCGGAGCCGGAGGGCGTACTCGCCGCGCGTCTCGGCCGGACGGCTCTGGCTGGCGTGCTCGGCGTCGCGGGGGCCGGGCATGGCGGCGACCAGGGCGGCGCGCAGGGCTTCTCGGCGGTCGTTGTCGACGTGCCCGAAGCGGCTGACCCTCTTGAGGTGCGCCCAGGCCTGCTGGTTGGCCTGGTCGTCGAGGTCGGCGGCGGTGATCGGGGCGCCGGGGTTCTCGCGGCTGATCCAGACGGCGATGCGCTGCATGAGAGTGCGCAGGGTGGCCGGGTCGGCGTCGGCCTGGCGGAGGGCTTCATCCGGTTGGGAGAGGTCGGTACGGTGTGCCATAGCTGTTCCTCCTGGTAGTGCAGGTGGGATGGCTGGCCCCGGCCAATGGCGTTGCGAGCGCCGGCCGGGGCCGTTCTTTGTTCGGGCGGAGGGGGCTCCGCGCCGTTGTGTAGTCACGCTACACGCGTGTAGGCTGACTACACAAGACGGCAGCGCGGACCGCCTCCCGAATCACCGGAGGGACGGGCATGCAGGACCAGCCAGAGGAGGTGCAGCGCGTGCTCGATGCGATCGACGCCATCGCGGCCGGAGAGCCGCCAGCGGTCCGGGCCAGACGGCTCACGGAGATGCTGAGTTCCGTGCAGGAGAGGGTCCGGCAGGAACGGCAACTGGCCGTACGGGAGATGCACCAGAGCGGGATGACCTACCGACAGATCGCGAAGGAGCTGGACATCAGCTTCGGACGAGTGCGGCAGATCCTCGCTGAGAGGGCGGACGCGTCGCCGCAATAGGAGAAGGCCGAGCGGTGTGGAGACCGCCCGGCCTGAGCGCACTACTGAGAGAAGGCGCGCAGTGATCGTATCTGAGACCAACCGGGAGCGGCGGTGGCGCGAGCCGGCAGCCGTCTACCGCTTGTGGGATGAGGCGGGGCAGCTGCTGTACATCGGGTCCGCGTACGAGCCTGAGCACCGCTGCAAGCGCCACCACACGAAGCCGTGGTGGGGCGAGGTTGCACGGCGAACGGAGGAGTGGTTCCCGAACCGGGGCACGGCCTACGTGGCGGAGATGAAAGCGATCGCCGCCGAGAGGGCGAAGTACAACGAGATGGGCACGCCCGGGTATCGCGTGCCGCAGACCGAGGGGATTCGGCGCAGGCAGGAACTGGCGCCGCTGCGACAGAAGCTGATCTCAGAGGCGGACACGCTCGCGTACACGACGGCTTCGGCCGCGCGGCAGCGTGGTGTACCGACGGCCGAGGCGTCAAAGATGGGCGCCCTGGCCGCCATTGAGTTCATGGAGGCCACAGGTCTGTTCACGGACGCTGTGAAGCGCCGTCGCCGCCGGCTGGAGATTCACGGCTTCTAGCCTGCGTCGAAGCCCCCGATCCGCCCAGGGTCGGGGGCTCTGTGCTGCCCTACGCGGCCACCGTGTCGGCCATCGTCCACACCCGGCGGCAGACGCCCGTGCAGTGTGCCTCCGGGTCCCGGCCGCCGCCGGATACGACGGTGACCTCGCCGAAGCAGCTCGGGCAGGGCCGGGACGCGGGCATCGTGCGGGTGGTGAGGTCGAGGGCGGCCGAGATCCGGTCCACGCAGCCGGCGGCGACCTGCTCGACGTGGAGGAGCTGCGCGGCGGACAGCGGCCAGAACGGGCCCTCGTCGAACTGGACCCGCGCGTGGAGCCAGCCCGCGGCGTACTCGGCGGTGCGTAGGCCGACGTAGCGCCAGCGTCGGGGGTCGCCCTGCTCGCGGTCGGCGAGGGCGTCGCGGCGGGCCCGGTCGTCCGCCGTCCAGCCGCGTGCCTTCCAGTCGGCGGGCCCGTGGGTGGCGGCCGCCTTGGTGATCTGGGGGGCGAGGGTGTCGGCGAGGTGGACGAGGGTGGTCTCGACGAGCCGGGCGGTGTCGAGGATGCGGATGGACAGGGGGGCGCGGGTCTCGCCGATCTGCTGCGGGTCCCGCTCGAGCGCGCGGAGGGCGGTGGTCTCGTCCGCGTCTCGCTGCTCGAGCGCGGTGAGGTAGTCGCGGAGGCGGCCGGCGGGCGGCCAGCTGCTGCCGCCGTGCTGGTCGAGTGCGTTGTTGAGGTGGGGGTACAGGATGCCGATGGTGGCGAGGTGCTGTGCGGCGGTGATGGTCATCGCGGTGCTCCTGGGGCTGGGCGGGGTACGGTGGTGACCACCTGTAGGGGCGTGCCCGGTCTTGGCGGACGGATGGGCACGCCCCTCGCGCATGCTCAGACCGGCTGGGCGAGGGCGCGGCAACCGATGACGGTGCCCGAGGCGTTGCGGACCTCGCTGTACGGGACGAGGAGGTCGGAGCGCCGGGGGGCGAGGGCCAGCGCGACCACGAGGGAGACGACGTGGCGGACGCCGTCCTGCGGGCGGGGAAGGTCGACGCGGTGGCCGAACTCGACGAGCTCGATGCCGTCGGCCTGGGTGCCGAGCTCGATCGTGGCGAGGCGGGCGGGCTCAGGCTCGGGGTCGATGACGTACTTCAGGTGCGCGTCAAGGTCGTCGTTGCCGTCCTCGCGGACCCACTCGTAGACGCGGATGGGGTGCGGGGTGCGGTTGAGGATCATGGCTACTTCCCCTTCGGCTGCTGCTTGGTGCTGGCCCAGAGGCAGGCGCTCAAGAACGCGGTAACGCAGGTGACGATGACGCTGGTCTGGCTCACGGGCGGGGCTCCTTGGGCTCGTCGAGGGCGACGCGCAGGGCACGGGCGGCCTCGTGGATGTAGACGTGGCGGTCGCTTGGCATCCGCTCCCAGCACGCGGCGGTCTCGCGGACGCGGGCGATGGCGGCCTCGGCACGGTCGGCGCGCGCCAGTAGGTGCAGCAGCTGGATACGCAGCAACGGCGCGTCAGCAGCCTCACGCCGCTGCCTTTCCTCATCAGGGAGCTGGGCGCGCTGGGCTTCGATGTCGTTGACCTGCTGCACGTACTTGAGCAGCGGCTGAGGCATGCCCGACTCGATGGCGTCGAGGCGCGCGTACAGCTGGTCGAGGGCGTCATCGGTGATCGTGTCGACGGTGTGCCGGCCGGGCTGCTCGGCGGCGGGGATGGGGGCACCGCAGCCGGGGTTGCACGCCACGACTCGGTGGCACCCCTGAGGGAACTTGCAGACGGGCTGCTCGCGTTCGGCCTGCGCGGGGAGGGCGGCGCCGATGGGGCCGGAGGGCTCGGTCATCGGACCCACCGCCGGTAGACGCGAATGCTGAAGTGTGTCCACCAGTAGGCAAACACGCCAACGATGGGCGCTGCAATCAGTGCGGCGAGGGTGAAGAACACGGCTTCGGTCACGACTGGCCCCCGTCGGGCTGGTCGCCGAAAAGGTGGTCCACGAGACGCGCACGGTCCTCCAGGGACTGGGGGGCAGCGACCGCAGGGTCGAGCTTGGCGCGGATGCGGGCGAGCACGGCTCGTACCTCGTCGGCGCCAGCGTCTTGGCGGTCACGCCAGTCGTCTTCCAGGGCCGCGCATTCGCGGTGGACGTTCCGGAGGGTGTCCAGGGCGAGCAGGTGCGCTCCGCGGTTTGCCTTCGCTGCTGCTTGCTGGAGCCGCTCGTAGGCGGTGGGTTCGGTCATCGCTCTCTCCGGTGTCGCGGCCGTGTACGGCCGTGTGAGGGCTTGTCGTCGGCGGTCGGGGCCGGGTGGTTGTCGCGGCCCCAGTACGCGGCGTGGGGGTCGACGTGGCGTGTCTGCCGGTCCTGCTCCTCGCCGTGGCGGAGTGCGTAGCTGAAGGCGACCGCGGTGAGGGCTATGGCGGTGAGGCCGGCCAGGACGAGGAGCAAGGTCAGCACGGCCTACTCCTCGGGGAAGGCGCGGAGGCGCGGCGCGGGTGAGCGGGGCGGGGGCGGGTCGTTGCGGGTCTGCCAGGCATGCATGGTGTGCCGGGGCCGGGTCGCGAGGAGTACGGCGATCTGGCAGGCGTACACGGGCTGCGCGGCCCACCAGCGCCACTCACGGCGGGAGAAGCCGGGGCGGCGCCAGGGGAGACGTTCGGCCCAGTCGGAGATGCGGCGGGCGGGGCGGGTGCGGCCGGTGAGGTAGCCGGCCACGACCGCCGCGGCGAGGAGGAGCGCGGTCACCGGGTCGGCTCGTCGTCGAGGAGCGGTTCCCACAGGGCGCGCATCGTCTGCGCGCACTCGGCCAGCCAGGCCCGGATCGCGGGCTCGTCGGCCTCGGTGACCTTCACCTGGTGGGAGCAGTTGAAGCCCTTCCGCTGGATCACGAAGAACAGGAGGAGGTACTCCTCGCCGTCCCAGTCGCAGAAGCCGGGCTTGCGCCAGTCCCAGCGGAACAGCAGGTTCAAGTCCCGGTCGCCGGTGACGTAGACGGTCTCCTTGCGGAAGTTCTCCCAGGACAACCACGTGGTGTGCTGGCCGCCCTTGAAGTAGTTGCCCTCGTTGCAGTAGTACGGGTGGTCGATCTCCCAGAGGCGCACGGCGGGCTGCTGGCTCATGCCCCGGCCTCCTCGGCGGCGCGGCGGATGAGGGCGACGGCGGCCTCGTCGTCGGCGCTGCGACGGACACCCGAAATCGCGGCGGCGCGCATCGCGGCCGAGTCCCCCGGGAACCGGTTGGGCTGGTGGTACGCGGTGGCGTAGGCCGACTGGCGGGCCATGTCGCGGATCCCCGCGATGACCTCCTCCACCTGGTCCAGCGGGACGTACACGGGGATGGTGGTGCGGCCGGACCGTGTGGTGACTTTCAGGCTGGGACGGGGGCTATCGGCGTTGGGGCTGATGGTGAGACGGCGGCCGTGCTCGTCGGTGTACTCGAAGCTGCTCACAGCGCGCCTCCCGCCCGGACGGCGGGGCTGGTGGGCTCGGTCTGGTCGAGGAGGCTGATCGCGTGCTGGAGCAGGCTGCGGAGGATGGCGCGTTCGCGGGGGTCGGTGACGGGCTGCTGATCGGCCAGCGTGATGGCTTTGCCGTCGCTGTGGACGTAGCCGAGGCAGGGGCCGGAGTCGGCGTCGATCCTGAAGTAGGTCGTCGTCATCGGGTTCTCCTTCGTGCGGCGCGGGCGAGGGTCAGACGGGCGTCGGGGCGGCCGGGTCGGTGGCCCACAGTCCGGCGTGGTCGTGATCGGCCACCGGCACCGCCGGCGAGCACCCGGGGCAGTAGTCCCGGCCCTCCACGTCCGACCAACCGTCGGCGGCCGCCGCCTGGTGGTGCTGGGCGGCCTGGTTGGCGGGGGTGGTGCGCCGCATGTGGCCGGTGAGCGTGTAGGACGTGCAGTCCTCGCAGTCGCACGTGGTCTGCGTGGTGGTGGGGCGTGTGCTGCGCATGGGGTGCTCCTGATGGTGTGTGGTGTGCTGGTGGTGTGCCGCCCCGGATTCGCCCCGGGGCGGCCGTCTGCGTTAGGGGCGTTCGGGCTGCGGGTGGTAGTGCGAGACGGACACGCCGTCACCGGGAAGCCGCGGCAGCGTCTGGCAGGCCCCCGGGGTGATGGCGAGGAAGTCGGGCGTGCAGACCGTCCAGTGGACCGGCGGCGGGCACTCGACCAGCGGCGAGTGCGTGGGGTTCCCACAGCCACAGAGGGCGGGCTTGTAGGTGCCGTCGCTGTGGTCGCCGGAGGCGGTGACGAGGAGCTCCGGAGGGAGGCCGTCGTCGACGACCGCGGCGGGCCGCCGGTCGAGGTCGGACACCCAGGCCGCGCACACCGCGGCAACCTGGAGCAGCTCGGCGCGCAGCCGGGCCGGGTCGGTCTCGGCCATGACCTCGGTGAACTCCTCGTAGAGGATGTGGCCCCAGGTGAGGCAGTCCTCGTCGGTGGCCTGCTGGCACTGGGCCAGGGCTTCCTGCGCCCAGTTGGCGTTGCCGATGCTGGTGCCGTCGCGGTGGCGCTGGTCGCCGAACTTGGCGAGCTGTCGGCCGCGCTCGGCGTCGACTTCCTCGGCGAACTTGGCGAGGCCGGGGGTGGTGAACAGGCTGGGGTACATGAGGGCTCCTTGAAGGGTCAGTCGTCGAGCAGGATGAAGGCGCCGATACCGAGCCAGGTGAGGACCGCAGCGACACCGGCCGCGACTCCGGCGATCAGGCCGTCGGCGGTGATCAGGTAGGTGGCGCCGCCGGAGAGGGCGCCGAGCGCCAGGCCGAGGAGGAAGAGGGGCATCAGGACTCCTGAGCGGTGTCGGACTGCGGGGTGTCGATGCGGAGGGGTTCGGGCGGGTTGGTCATGGTGGGTCTCCCTGTGTGCGAGGGCGGACAATCCGGATGCGCGCCGGTCAGGTGGCGGCGCTGGTGCCGATGTAGCGGGCGTACACGCGGTATTCGCCGTCGACGGTGCGTGATTTGGCTTCGAAGGTTCCTGCGGGGGCGTAGGCGCCGAGTCGGCCGTTGTTGACGAGGTAGGCGGTGGACGCGGCGGATGCGCGGGTGCCCTTGGAGTCGATGTGCGCCCACTGCCCGGGCCGGGTGCGGAGCTGGTCGGCGATCGCGGCGTTGATGCCCCACTGGCCCTTGGTGGTGGCCTGGGGAAGCGGCTCGAACGTGATGGTGTGGATGGCCATGAGGGCTCCTTCAGGCGGCGGTGCGTGCGGCATCGGTGCGCGAGGGGTGTGGGGCGCGGGTGCCCTGCCGTTTGCTCTCGGGGTCGCGGCCGGGAGCGGTACGGCGGCCGCGGCAGGGCTTGCCTATGGCGGCGTCACACCAGGGGCAGGAGACGCTCAGCGGGTCGGGCTGGCCCGCCCGTATCGCGCGTTCGCGTTCGGCCTTCTGCGGGCGGTACGCGGCCATCTGCTGGCGGACGTGGTCGGGTATGTACTGGCCGATGGCGTCGAGGCGTTCCTGTACGTCGGCGGGTACGGCGTCGGTGCCGGTGATGGCCTTCGACGGGATCGGCTCGGCCTGGCCCATGATCACGGCGTGGCGTTCGGTGCGGAGGGTGCGCATGAAGCCGGCGACGTCGTCGGGGTCGAGTTCGGGGTAGCGGGTGGGTTCGAGGGTGCCGGTGTGGCGGTTCATGCGGTCGCGGACGTGGGCGCGCCATCGTCCGGCGATGTCGGAGGGCTTGATGGGGAAGGGGCTTTCGGCGTAGTGCTGGCCGACGGCCCACATGGCGAACTCGGCGGGGACGTCGGCGAGGACGCCGGCCCAGAGCGCGGCGAGGCCTTGGAGCTCCTGGCGGTCCTCGGGGAGGATCCGGGGGTCGGCGTAGGAGACCTGTTTGAGGAGCTGGGGGATCTGCTCGGGGTTCACTGGGCGCCTCCTGCTCGGAGTTGGGCGGAGAGTTCGTCGAGGTAGTCGCGGGATGCGTTGCGGCGGGCGGCGGCCGGGCTGGGCGGCTGCTGGCGTACGACGGGGAGCCGGGTCACCCCGGGCCCGGGGTCGGGGTCGGAGGCAGGTTCCAGGCCTTCCCAGTCGTCGATCCAGGCGGTGGCGCGGCCGGGGACGCCGCGGTAGCTGGCGTTGCTGACGGCCATGGAGACCATGAGTGGGATGCCGATGCGGTCGCGGACTTGGCGGACGCGTTCGATCTGGGAGGGCTGGAGGTTCCAGCTGACTCCGCGGATGCCGGCGTCGGAGATCGCGCGCTTGAGGTCGCCGAGGGTGTCGTAGGCGCGGGTGTCGGGAGCTGCTGCCACTCCACTTCCGTAGGAAGTGGAGTGGCTAGGCGTGGCTGTGGCATGGGGGGTCGCACCACCCTCAAGGCCCGTGCGCTGTGACGAGTCCTTCTGACCTGCGGTGGAGTCCGGAAAGTGGGATGCGTTTCGTTCGCGATTCGCGTCCGGTTCGTCGTCGATTCGCGTGCGATTCGCATCCGATTCGCCTTCGGATCGCGCGCCCTTCCTGCTCTCGCGGTGCTTCGCGGCCCGCTCGGCAGCCCCCTTCCGGGATGCCTCGACCTGCTCCCGGGTGGAGTTGCGGCCGCCCTCGAAGAAGTCGTGGACGACGTATCCGGCGGCGGGCTGCGGGCAGCGGGGGCAGTCGTGGCCGGGCTCGTGCCACAGGCCGACGGCGACGAGCTTGCGGGCCTGCGGCGGGGTGCCGTATGCCTTGGCGACGGCGGCGGGTACGTGCCCCTCGGTGAGGTGTTGGGCGGAGTACGCCCCGCAGCGCAGCCACAGACCGAGCGCCGCGTTCCCGGCCGCCATGAACTTGGGGTGGCTGTGGGACGCGTCATCGATCTTGAACCAGGGCATCGGGTCGGTCTCCGTTCGGTGGAGCGGGTGCGGGTGGTGAGTGCCCGCCCGGGGCGTCGACCCCCGGGCGCCGGCCTGGCTACCGGACGGGCGGGAGGGTCAGGGCTGGCTGGTGGTGGCGAGGCGGTGAAGGTCTGCGGCGTTGGCCAGGAGTTCGCAGACGGACTCGGTGAAGGCCTCGGGCCCGGCGTCCAGTGCTGCCCGGTAGAGGGCGGGCACGGTGTCGCGGTCGTTGTTGGCGTAGGCGACGAGGAAGCGGACGGCGAACGTCTTGGCCGGGCTGGCGTCCATGCCGCCGGGCTTGAGTTCCTGGAGCGCCCACATGTCGCCGCGGGCCAGGTCGGGTGTCTCCCCGGTGACCATCCGCATGGCGCGGGTGCCGACTTCCGCGAAGGCGCAGCAGGCCGCGTACATGTGGAACGGGTTGCCGGTGTTGCCGAGCTGGTCGAGGGCTTCACAGACACGGTCAGCGTCTCCGACGACTGCGAACGCCATGGCGTCCATGGTCAGACGGGTGTGGTCGTCTCGGTCCATCAGAGCTGTCCGTTCTGGTAGGCGGCGGCCGTGCGGTCGGTGCGCTGCTGGAGGGCTTTCTCGGCGCAGACCTTGTCCGCGGGGAGGTTGTCGTCGTCCCGGAGAAACGTCGGCTGTCGGCAGTACCGGCAGGGGGCTTGTGTGCGGGCCCAGTGGCGGCGGTCGGACCAGTCGAGGAGCTGTCCAGCGGCCGGGGGAGGGGCTCGGCGCGGGCGGCGGCCGGTCACGCGGTCTGCCTGAAGCGGTACCGGTTGGCGGCGTCACGCATGACCTCGTCGGTGAGGTGCTCGGCCGCGACGCACCCGCCAAGGCCGCACGCGGTCCGGAGGATCCCTTCCGGCTCCCGGTTCGTCGACACGGCCCACGCAAGCTGTGCCCCGGTGTACTGGCGGCCCTCGAAGGTGATGTAGGAGGTGTTCACCGTCCAGCGGACGTGGCCGTCGTCGAGGGCCTCCGTGCGGCGGAGGTACTGGTCGAGGAGGGTGGGCGGCTCGGGAACCTTGCGGCGTTGGCGCTTGTAGCGGGCGGCGCGTTCCTGGGGGGTGAGGCCGCCGCGGACGCCGGCGCGGGCTCGCTCGTCGTCGGCGCGCTCGGTGGCCATGGCGTCGTCGAGGCACGCCAGCCGGACGGGGCAGCGGTCGCAGACCCGCTTGGCGGCAACGACGCTGGCGATGTACTCAGGGCCGTAGTCCTGGCGGGGGAGGAACAGGGCGGCGCGGCCGAGGCAGGCGGCGTCGTCTCGCCAGTGGTAGGCGCGGTGGGTGGTCTTGGGGGCGAGGTGCGGGTTGAGGGGCAGGACATTCATCGGGTCACCACCTGGAGCTGTGCGGCGAGCTGCTCGCCGAGGAACTGCGTGTAGGCGGGCGGGATGGCCTCGGTGAGTTCCTCGTGGCTGTCCGTCCAGTCGATGCCGAGTGCGGCCTGCATCTCGGGCACGGTGGCCTTGCCGCCGCCCTTGCCGTACACGGCGAGGTAGTCGCCCGGGTAGTAGGTGCCGTGGCGCCAGCCGCGGACCCGCCCGCGGTGCTTGGTGTGCGGGGGTGCCATGGGGGTCCAGCCGTGGACCTCGAACCGGCGGTGGCGCAGGATCGGCAGCCCGAACTGTGTGCCGCACAGGACCACGTCGGCGCGGGCCTCCGGGTTTTCGATGACGTACGGCCGGTCCGTGGCCAACATGGCTTCCCGCCCGGCGGGGAGGAGGTTGTCGTAGGTGTCGCGCAGGTGGGCGTTGGTGCCCTTGGTGATGGCGGCGCCGTACTGGCAGGGCCACGAGGCGTGGATGGCGTCGTACTCGTGGCCGTGGGCGAGGACGTAGGCGACGGCGTCGGCCTGGACGAACTTGTACGGGTAGTTGGGGCGGGGGACGATGTCGACGCCGGTGACGTCGAACCCGGCGCGGTCGTAGCCGCGTCCGGCGCCGCCTGCGCAGCAGCACAGGTCGAGGAGCGTCGGGCGGCGGGTCACAGGGCACCCCCGGACAGAAGCTCGGGCCAGGCGCAGCCAGCCAGCGCACGCCGGTGCGACTGAGGCACCGACTTGAGGGGCTGGCCAAGCCAGTCGTACCCGGCGGCCATGGCGGCGTAGGCGTCGGCCTCGTCGTCCTTGGCCGGGCCGTCGGTGGCTTGCCCGTACCGCTCGGCGATGGCGGCCCGGACGCCGTCCTTGGACGCGCGGCCGTTTCCGGTCGCGTAGACCTTGAGGCACGACGGGGGCATCACGCCGTAGGGGATGTGATGCCGGTAGCAGTATTGGCGGACGATGACGCGGAGCCCGGCGAGGTCTTCGGGGTTGCGGGGGCCGATGTGGCCGAAGCTGGGGCCCTCCATTACGACGAGGTCAGCGGCCTTGATGTAGTCGGCGATTTCGATCTGGAGGATTCGGATGCGGGCGTCGCCGCGGGTCTTGGTGCGGACGTGGGCGGTCCAGCCGTCTCCGGCGATGCCGGTGGACGTCAGGGACAGGTCCAGGCCGACGACGAGGGGGCGGTTGGTGCCCGCGGCCGGGAGGGTGGGCATCCCGGCCGCGGGGGTTACGGTGAGGCTCACGCGGCCACCTCGACGAGGGTGGGGATCCCGCTGTTGGCGGCGGTGAGGATCTCGACCTGCGCGTGCAGGCCCTTGTGGGCGGCCCGCAGGTCGTGCAGCTGGCGGCGCAGCTCGGCGGTCTGAGCGTCGTCGACGACACCGGCGCGGAGCTGGTCGATCGTCCGGGCCCGCCGGTTCAGCTCCTTCTCCAGGTAGCCGATCCTGTCGATGGCACTGCTGTTGCCGCTGCGCATGAGCTTGATGACGTCTCGCTCGGTCGCGGCGAGCTTGTCCTCCAGCTCGTGGATGCGGGCGTCCTTCGCCACGATCACGTCCTGGGCTTTGGCCTGGTCGCCGCGGAATGCCTTGATGAGGTCTCGGGGTCGCATCACTGGTCTCCGTCCTGCTGGTGGGGAATCAAGGGCCACTCGCCGCGGACCACGGCGGCCGGGTCCTTCTTGCGGAGGTGTTCCTGGTAGTTGGCGGCCCACTCGGCCGACCAGCCGATCTGCTGCTGGTGCAGCTCGGCCAGCGACGTCGCCCGGATTCCCCAGTGCCTGTTGGCGAGGGACCAGGCGACCCGGCAGCCCGCGATGGCATCCGCGTCCGCGGTGTGGGCCTCGCCGATCCGGACGCCGTAGTGCGCACAGAGGTCGGTCAGCCGGCGCTTGCCCTTGCGGTACTTGTCGACGGTCCGGTCGATCACCAGCGGGTCGATGACCGGGAACCCGGTGGGGAGCGGGGCCAGCCCGTGACGGCGGGCCTCGCGGTCGAGCATCGTCAGATCGAAGGAGGCGTTCATCGCGACGACCGGGACACCGGCCGCAATGACCTGCCCGAGCGCGGCGAGGACGTCGGCGACGACCTCGGCGGCCGGGCGGCCCTCGGCGCGGGCCCGCGCGGTGCTGATCCCGTGGACCTTCTCCGCCTCGGCGGGGATCTCGATCCCGGGGTCGGCGAGCCACGTTGCGGAGTCGGTGGGCTGGCCGCCGCCGCACTGCACGACGCACGCGGTGACGATGCGGTCGTTCTCGACGTCCAGGCCCGAACTTTCGATGTCGAAGCCGGCCAGACGGCCCAGGTGCCAGCTCATGCTGCACTCCTTCCGGGGAGGAACCGGCCAGTGACCACGTCGCGGACGCTGCCGCTGTACGCCGAGGGGCGCCGGTTCTTCGACTGCGTGGACCAGTTCGCCCACCGGCAGTTCTCCGGCGCGTACGGACCGTCGTTGTCGATGCGGTCGAGGCTCATCCCGGCGGGCCGCTCGCCCATGTCAGCGAGGAAGTTGGCGAAGTCCCGCCAGCGCTCGCAGACGGTGATGCCGCGGCCGCCGTAGCTAGCCCAGCGCGGGTGTGTGGAGTTCTTGCAGCGGTTGATCATGTCGGCCCACGTCATGTAGATCGACGTGCCGCTGTGGCCGTGGGTGGTGTTGCGGGCGGTGAGCTGCTCGGCTCGGAAGCATCCGCATGAGCGGGTCTTGCCCCACTGCCCGAGCTGGACGGAGTGGTCGCGGCCGCAGTCGCATCGGCACTGCACGCGAGGCTCGCCCGGGTTCCGCTGAACGACTACGACGAGGCGCCCATACCGCTCCCCGACGGGAATGATCCGAGGCCTCATGAGCGGGCCCCCGATCCGGGAGCGGCGACCGCCGGCCAGCTGGACGACTCGTCGTCGTCCTCGACGACCTCGACCGGGTAGACGCCGTCCTCGTCCGGGCCGACCTCGCTGGTGGTGGTCGCCTCGGCGTCCTTCTCCTCGGCGATGGCCACGAGCCGCTTCGACAGCGTGTCGTCCATGTGCCCGGCAGCCTTGGCCTTGCGCCACACGTCCCGGACGTCGTCGGAGCCGAGGGCGGCCTCGGCCTCGGCCACGTAGTCGGGGCGCGGGGCTTCGATCGCGGCGACCGCCCGGGACCCGGTCGGGTCCAACGCCAGCGCGGTGGAGATCGGCCCGGCGAGGGCCTGCCGCGGGGTGATCCCGCGCAGCTCCACCACGACGACCGGGAACTTCTTCGTCTGCCCGTCCCGGATAACCTGCCGGGGCTCGATCCGCAGCGTCACCGGGACGAACCCGCGGCCGTCGGTGCCGGCGAGGACCATGTCGACCATGCCGCCCCACTCCGACGCGGCGTAGAAGCTGTGGGTCTCGGCCCGCCACATGCCCATTCCGGACAAGTCCGGGAGCATCACGTTCAGCCGGGACGTGGCCGCACACACACGGCCCTTGGGCTGCTGGTGCCAGTCCTCGCCGAACTGTGCGGCGCACACGCACGCCTTGCGGCTCAGGAGCTCGGTGGTGCCGTCACAGCGGCGCTGGCAGCCGCCCGCGGACCACATCTCGTTGTACTGATTCAGCGGGTCACCCGGGGTGATCAGGGCCTCGATCGCTGAGGCCTTGGTGATGACCCGCCACTGCTCGATGGTCGAGTTGAGCGGCTTCCACGACTCCGGGGTGCCGCCCCACAGCTCGGCGGCGGTACGGACGTGCTCCTCGGAGTGGGAGGTGATGACCCAGGTCGCGGACCGCATGGGCCGGTTGCCCTGGGTGTAGCCGGTGCGGAGGCGGCCGTGCTCGGCGGCCCGGCGCTGAATGTTGAGGAGGCGGGAGCCCATCTCAGGCCGCCTTTCGGGTGGGCGCCGTCGAGGGCGACAGCGCGGCGTATGAGGAGGGCGCGGCGTGGAGCCAGCGGGTCGCTTCGAGGGCGCCGCGGAATGCGCGGTGGGCGGTCCGGTCGGCGGGCATCGGGACGAGCGCGTGGCTGTTGCGGCGCAGGTTCAGGACGCCGGCCCGTTGGACCTTGGGCATCGGGGCGTCGGTGTCGTCGGGGAGGAGGACCGTCTCCGCGTACCGCAGCGCGGCGAGCTGGAGCGTGTTCTCCGGGTAGACGGACTTCGCGGGCCGGGTCGCCGACGTCTTGAAGTCGATCAACCACAGCTCCAGCGCCCGGCCGGGCCCGGTCGGCAGCCAGATCAGCAGGTCTGCCGTCCCTGCGTAGCCGAGCCGTCGGTGCAGGCACGTGATCTCGGTGGCCTCGATGTGCTTGTCGAGGTCGACGCCCCAGCCGTCCAGCCACAGTTCGAGCTGGGTGACGTAGGGCATCACCTCCAGGTCGGCCGGGACCGGAGCGCCAAGAAGACGGAGCTCGGCGGCCTTGTGGATGCGGTTGCCGAGGTCGGCGGCCTGCTCCTTCACCTCTCGGTGGACGGCCTTGATCTCCTTGACCACTGCGGTGCGTTCGTAGACGAGGCGGAGCGTGAGGGCCGGCAGGTTGGCGAGGACGTACTCGACGGTGAGCTTCACGGCCCACGGGATGAGCGCCTGCTTGGCGATGGCGGTGCCGAGGACGTTGGTAACGGAGACGAGGTCGGGGCCCCCGGCGGGGTCGCTGTAGTAGCGACCCCGCTCGGTGTCCCGCGCGTGGCGGGGGTTGGTCATGCTTCCCCCTCGATCACGAACACCGGCTGCGTCGTGTCACCGATGGCGGTCCGCCAGTCATTGATGTGGTCGCCGTCCCCGATGTACGGGTCGGCGAGCCGAGCAGCCGTTGCGGCGGCGAGCGAGAGCGTGGCGTGGACCTGAGCCAGATCGGCACACTCGCGGCGGGTGAGGCCGTCGATCGGAGCCACGTCCATGACGTTCTGTGCGCCAGCGAGGAGCCGTTCAGCCTCGCGGTAGTGCTCGGGCCCGGTCATCACGCCGCGCTCCGTTCCTCGACGGCGGGGGCCGGCGCGGGCAGGTAGGCCCGGCGGCCCTCCGCGTGGACCGCGGCCAGCAGGCCGCGGCGGGACAGCCCGCGCAGGTCCTTCCGGGCGGTGTTGCGGCCCGACGTCGGCCACGGCGACCCGGCGAGCAGCAGCTCCGCCTCGTGCGTGGTGACCGGGTGGCCGGTCTGCTGTACGGCGGCGAGCAGCCACTCCCGGCGCGTCACGATGCCCTCCGGTCCTGCTGGCCGGGGATGCTGCGCTCCTGGCCGAGGCGGTTCAGCTGGGCGGCGACCGAGCAGGCCTGCCGGCCGGTCAGCGCGACCTTGGTGGCGATGCGCGCGACGAGCTTCGCGTGCAGCTCCTCGAAGGCGAGGCCGTCGGCGGTGTCCAGCTCCATGAACTCGTCGAGGAACTCGTCCTGGAGGAGTTCGAGGAGGTCGTGCACGTTGGCCGAGACCAGCGGGGACGCGTCGAGCGTCACCAGCAGCGGGGTGGCCTCGACGTAGAGCGGGCCGCGGGCGGGCTTCGGGTCAGGCATGGGGCACCTCGGGGAGGTCGTGGCCGAGCCGGTAGGTGTGGTGCAGCGGGGAGTCGTGCGGGTCCTCCAGCGGGCGCACGGCACCGCGGCGGACCTTGTCGGCCATGCGCTCCAGCACCTCGGCCTGCGCCGCGTGCTCGCGGCTACGGGTCGACCGGTACTCGCGGGCCTTCTTGCCGAGCCACGCGACGATCTGCGCGTCGCGGTCGGCGACGAGGGTGCTGCGCTCGGCCTCCAGCTCGGCCACCCGGGCCCGCAGCCGGGCGTTCTCCTCGACCAGCCGGGCCGCCACCGTCGCCGGGTGGTGCTCCGCGCACGGCTCGGACTCCACCGGCTGGTTGCAGTCGGCGCAGCACTCGCCGCCCGGCGGGAGCTCCGCGTCCCAATACGTGCGGGACTCCTCGTAGTACCGGGTCCGCCACTGAGCCCGGTCCTGGACCAGCCGGGACAGCTCGGCGGCCGTCTCCGGGGACTGGAGCAGCTGCGCGGAACCGAGCGCGAACACGATGGTGGACACCAGGTCGTAGGAGGCGTCCTTCGAAGCCTCAGCCGCGTGCGCAGTCTTCAGCGCCAGCAGCTCCGTCGGGGTCGGCGAGTGCGTCATGCCGCCACCGCCGACAGGCCGGGCGCCAGCTCGATGCCGTACCCAGCCAGCTTGATCTCGATCCCCTGGAACACCGCGTTCGCCGCGAGCCAGGTGCTGCCGGCGTACGCCGTCAGGTCGATGGCCTCGGCGGGGACCACCAGGGCGGTGCGCCACTGCTCGAACCCGTGGGGCGTGGTGAGCTGGAAGTGGATCGTCGGGGTGCCCTCGAAGGTGTGGATGGTGACGTACGGCGTGGGGAGGCCGGCGTACATCTCGGTGAGGGAGACCAGCGCGGTTGCGGCGGCGGCGAGGCCTGCGGGCGGGGCTGTCGGGCTACTCTGGTGGTTCATGGTGTTCCTCGATTCGTTGGGTTGAGGAATGCCGGGGTCGTTCCGGATAGCCGTCCGGGCGGCCCCGTTTTTTCTTTGGGTCAGGCGGCCAGCGGCAGGGCCGGCAGGCTCGCGACGCCGGGCCGGAACAGTCCGCGGATGCGGGCTTCCTGCTCGGGGGTCAGCGGCGGTGCGGCGGCCACGACGGCGGCGATGTGCGCCTCGTACGGCGACAGCGGCTGGTCGGGCTCGGCGCTGTTCATCCGGCGACCCGGACGACGGATACCGGGGTCTCGCTGTGGGGGACCGGTACGGATCGGCCCGCCGGGGTGAAGAGGATCAGCGTGTCGACGCCGATGACACGAGCTACGGCGTGAGCGGTGCTGGCTACGACGCACGCTTTTGCGCCACTGGCCAAAGCGCCGATGGTGGTGCTGGAGCAGCCGGCCTGGCGGGCGAGTTCGCGGATCGTGATGCTCTGGCCGGTGCCGGTGCGGGTCATGAGCAACTTGAGCAGCTCGCGGTTGAGCAGCCGATATACGGGCTCGCTCGGAGACATGTCCACCTCCTTGGTCTTGTTGTCCACCGAGGTGGACACGAGAAGCATGGCACGGGGTGGACAGCTTGTCCACCCTCGTGGACAAGGCCGATATGTCGACTCTCTAATGTGCTCGTTCCGGTCAAAAATCCCGGGCGGTATGGCGCTCTAGGCCGCCACCGTGGACACTCTGTCCATGCTGGAGGGCACCTCTGCCCACACCACCAGCGCGTTTGCAGACCAACTCACGCTGGCAACAGGGACACCTACCGGCACAGCGCCCACTGGGGAGTGGCAAGATGACCGTCATGGTCGAGGACAACAACGCGCGCACGCCCGCTCGGACGGACCTGTCCGACCTGCTGCGTGATCGCCGAGTGGAGCTACGTCGTTCCCTCCGGCAGGTCGAGGAGCGTACGGGCCTCCGTGAAGACGGCACGCCGGTCATTAAGCGTTCCACGCTCGACAACCTTGAGAAGGCCGTCCCTCGCATGTCCTGGACGCCGCGCCTTCCCGAGCTCCAGGCGCTTGCGCGAGCGTACGAGCTCCCCCTGGCGCGCGTACAGGACGCAGCCGGCGCCCAGTTCATGGGGATCGACTCGGTGTGGAGTAGCTCCGGCCGGGCCCGCGCACTGGTTCAGAACGCGGAGAAGCTCACCCCCCGGCAGCTGGAGCTGCTGGAAGAACTTGCCGAAACGTTCGCAAATGAGGGACCTGATGGGACATCAGTTACTCAGGAGTGAACAGTTTCGATTTGTAGCAGTTATGCGCAGCGTGTAGTCCGCCACTAACTGAGATGGCATGCTGGGCTTTCCGCCTGGGGGGCGTGAGGTCAGCTAGCCTGGCATCTGACGTGCGATCGAACATGTGATCGAACGGGCGATGCACCCAACGCTGGGGGTTGTGATGGCAGACGACGAGGTCTGTAAGACGGATATGCCTCTGGCATGTGTACCGATGGTGCGAGACTCCCGCGTCCCCGACGGCATGGCCGCAGTCCTCCTCCAGGCCGACGACGGCCGCCTATGCCTCGCAGTACACCCTCACGAGGTCAGCCAAAAGGCCGTAGACGAGTACAACCGCGCCATGGAACACGTCGGCCGCCACGGCATCGGCAGCGAGGCCCCCGCACGCCCCCACCCGGCCGTGTAGCCCTACTTCCAGCGGATATCGATCCGCTCCACGTCCATCTCCACACCCTTCGGCATGCGGCCTCGCCGCGCCGGGAGAATCCACACCTCCATGAGGGCATCGACCACAGACCGCTTCCGCGACAGGTCGATGCCCTCCCACTCAGCCGCCACATCCGCCGCGCCCACCAGCCCCACCAGCGGATTCGTCACCGACGCCATCGCGAGCAGCTCCTCAGCCTTCCGCTTCCGCTCCCGCGCCTTCGCCGACGCCGCCCGATACTCCGCCTTGTCCATCTCGCCGTCACCGAACAGTTCGGCCAGCTCCTTCAGCCGCTCCCGCGCCGCCGTCAGCTCGGCGTCCGCCGCCTGAAGGTCGACCGGATCGTCCTGTCGGCGAGCAAGCAGGTGCACGGCGTCCTTCCGCGACAGCCGGCCGACCACCACCCGCGTGACGTAGTCGTCGAGCGGCTCGGCCCGTCGTGTCACGTGGCCGCCCCCCGAACAGCGGTACGCCGCAACATGCGTGTGCCCCGCCCCCGTGCCGGACGTCGAACATCGCGCGGGCAACCCGCACTCGGCGTCCCCGACCCGGGCCCCGCACCGGAAGAGGCCGGAGCCAAGCCACCGGCGCGCGTTGCTCGCCGCGGTCAACCGGGCTGGGTCCTTCAGCTTCGTGACGACCCCCCGCCACACCGGCTCCGGGATGATCGCAGGCCACGCGGCCGCCCCCACTTCCTGGCCGTGGTGGGCGAGGAGACCTGCGTTGCGGTGGCGCAACAGCAAAGTCCGCAGCTCACTGGCCGACCAGTCACGCGATTCAGGCTCGCCCCTCGTCCCGTCCTCCTGCCGGTACCGGCGCGGCACAGTCCGGACCCCGGCGGCCTGCCACTCCCGGGCGATGGACTTCATGGACGCGCCCGCGAGGACGGCCTCGGCAGCCTCGCGCAAGTGCCGGGCCTCGGACTCCCGGATCGTCAGCCCGTCGGCCTCATACCCGAACGGGCGCGGCCCGCCCCGGTAGCCGCCCGCGGCAAGGGTCTGCGCCTTTGCGTCCCTGACGCGCTCGCCGATCTCCTCGGACTCGTACTGGGAGTCGATCGCGGCCCGGCGTGCGTCGCGTCGGCCCTCGGCGGTGGTGAGGTCGTAGCGGCCTTGCTTGATGGTCTCGACGTGGATGCCGCGCTCGGTGATGAGGTCGAAGAAGTCGAACGCGTCGCCGATCCGCCGATAGAGCCGCTTTGGTGTCAGGGCGAGGACGGCGTCGGCCATGCCGGCGTTGAGCATGGCGAGCATCTGCTGGTACTTGGGGCGCTTCTTGCCGCTGTACGCGCTGAGGTCGTTCTCGACGAACACGGCTACGACGTCCCAGCCGTGTTTCGCGGCGCGGGCCCGGCACGCTTCCTCTTGGCGGGCGACGCCGGCGCCGCGGCCCTCTCGGTCGTCGCTGATGCGACAGTAGATGATGACGCGGAGGCGCTTGCCGTCGTGTTGGGTCCCCATGGCTGTGAAGTGTAGGGCCCCTGAAGCGTCTTGGTGGAGGGTTTGTCCAGTCCATGCGCACCGCCGTGAACATCACCCGCGACGGCGGGGCCGTCGGCTACGTCGGCGTCCCGCACGGCAGCGGCACCGGCCTCGACCTCGGTGTGATGTTCGACCGCAACATCACCCTGCGCGGCGGCGTGGCCCCGGTGCGGGCCTACATCCCGGAGCTGCTGGAGGACGTGCTCAGCGGCGCGATCGACCCGTCGCCGGTCTTCGACCGGGCCGTGTCCCTCGACGAGGTCCCGGACGGCTACCGCGCGATGGACGACCGCAGCGCGCTCAAGGTGCTGATCAAGCCCTGACCGGATGAACGGACGGGGCGGACGGGGCGGGCGGGGTGATCCCCGCCCGCCCCGTCCGTTTCACGGTTCCCGCTGTTACTTCACGGCCTTGAGCGCGTCGACCACGCCGTAGCCGTAGTAGCCCGTCTGGCCCCACTTGGCCTCGCAGGTGGTGGCGTCGATCATGGTGCCCGCGGCGTCGTAGATCTGCGTCGGGCAGGCCGCCTTCGTGGACTGGGCCTTCAGCATCGCCTGGAGCTGCGCCGGCGTGGCCGACGGGTGGGCGCTCTTGAGCAGCGCCGCGACGCCGGCGACGTGCGGTGCGGCCATCGAGGTGCCCTGCTTGTAGCCGTAGCCCCCGCCCAGGACGGTGGACAGCACGCGCCCGTTGGCGTCGGGGGTGGCCGGGACCTGCCACTTGTCGCCGCCGGGCGCGGCGACGTCAACGACCCCGAGGCCGTAGCTGGAGTAGTACGAGCGCAGGCCCTTGTCGCCGGTCGCCGAGACCGTGACCACGCCCGGCAGCTGCGTGGGCAGGTCCAGGCAGACGCGCGGGTCTATGGTGCGCGGCACCGGGGTGGTGTCGTTCGGGCTGGTGTCGTCGACGAGGGAGTCGGCCGCCAGGTCCTGATTGGAGTTGCCGGCCGAGGCCACGTGGAGCGTCCCCTTGCGCTCGGCGTACTTGGTGGCCCGGGCGATGGCCTCCACCAGTGCCTTCTGGTCGTCGTCCGTCTTGCAGTTGAAGAGCCAGGGGTCGACGTAGTAGCTGTTGTTGGTCACCTCGATCCCCTTCTCGGCGGCGAACATGAAGCCGCAGACGACCGCCTCGGTGTAGAAGAGGCTGGTCCCGGGCTCGCTCACCTTGATCGCGGCGATCTTCACGCCGGGCGCGACGCCGCTGATGCCGAGGCCGTTGCGCGGGGCCCCGATGGTGCCGGCCACGTGCGTGCCGTGGTCGCTGCCGTCGGCGTACGGGCGCCAGGCGCCCTCGGAGGTGTCCGCGACACCGCCGACGCAGTTGGCCGACTGGCCCTTGGAGAAGTTCGGGGCGAGATCGGGGTGGGTGTCGTCGACACCCGTGTCGATGATGCCCACCGTGACGTCCGGGCTGCCATCGTTGATCTTGTGAGCCTCGTCGGCCTTGATCGTCCGCAGGTCCCACTGGTTGGGCTCCAGCGGCTCCTGCCCGTCCTGGGCCTGCGCCGCGGCCTTGGCGGCGTCCGCCGCGCTCAGCTGCTGGGTCGCGCCCTCCTCGGTGGTCTGCACCGTCTGGAGCGGGGCCGTCCGGGTGGCGCCGACCGACACGAACAGGCCGCGCTGGGCTCGCAGCTGCTTGGCGAAGTCCGGGTTCTGGGAATGCGCGACGACGACGCCGATCTGCTCATAGGCCGTCACCACCGTTCCGCCGGCCCGCTCCACGGCCTTCTTCGCCGCCTGCATCGTGGCGTACGCGTTCAGGTTCGCCACATACGACAGCTTGGGGCCGGAGGTGTCGGGCTTCGAAGCCACCACCGTGTCCGTCGCGTTGCCCAGCGGGGCGGCGGAGGCCGCGACCGAGGGCAGGAAGGCGAGCGACGCGGTGAGCGCCACGCCGACCGGTACGGAGAGGGCACGCCGACGGCGGGGTCCCAGATGAGCCATGGGTTCTCCAGATCATCTTGAAAAAGCCGTCCTGACGCGGTCGCGTCGGACGGGTCCATGACAAGTGAACCTAGTGCCGCCGTTCCCCTCTACGCCATCAGTTCGAGAAATCAGTTTCCGAAGAATCCACGGGTGTTGAACCGTCCCGGCGCGCCGGCCGTGCCGTTGACAGGGGGGATCAGCACCGCCGTCCCCCCACACGGAGGTTGTTTTGTCCGTCGTCCCCACCGCATCCGCGTCACAAGGAGATTCCCCCGTGACCACCGAAGCAGCGCCGCCGCCGCCCGGCAGCGCGGAAACGCCACTGGCGGGCCCCACGGCCGATGACTACGCGCGCGTCCAGCAGAGCCCGGAGTTCGCCGAACTGCGCCGCTCCTACCGGTCCTTCGCCTTCCCGCTCACCGTGGCCTTCATCGCCTGGTACCTGCTCTACGTCCTGCTGTCCAACTACGCGGGCGGCTTCATGGGGACCAAGCTCTTCGGCAACATCAACGTCGCCCTTGTGCTCGGCCTCGCCCAGTTCGCGACGACCTTCCTGATCGCCTGGCTGTACGCGCGGCACGCAGCCGCCCGGCTCGACCCCAAGGCAGAGGCCATCAAGGCGCGGATGGAGGCCGCGGAATGAGCGGTACGCACCACCTGACGACGGTCGCCGCAGGCGCCTCCGAGCACCGCCCGCTGATCATCACCCTGTTCGGACTGTTCGTCGTCGCCACCCTGATCATCACCATCTGGGCGGGCCGCCAGACCAAGGACGCCGCCGACTTCTACGCGGGCGGCCGCCAGTTCACCGGCTTCCAGAACGGCCTCGCCATCTCCGGCGACTACATGTCCGCCGCGTCCTTCCTCGGCATCGCCGGAGCCATCGCCCTCTTCGGCTACGACGGCTTCCTCTACTCGATCGGCTTCCTCGTCGCCTGGCTGGTCGCCCTGCTGCTCGTCGCCGAGCCGCTGCGCAACTCCGGCCGCTACACGATGGGTGACGTCCTCGCGTACCGGATGCGCCAGCGGCCCGTCCGCACCGCCGCCGGCACCTCGACCATCGTGGTCTCGATCTTCTACCTGCTCGCCCAGATGGCCGGCGCCGGCGTGCTCGTCTCCCTGCTCCTGGGCATCACCAGCGACGGCGGCAAGGTGGCCGTCGTCGCGCTGGTCGGCGTCCTGATGATCGTCTACGTGACCATCGGCGGCATGAAGGGCACCACCTGGGTCCAGATGATCAAGGCGGTCCTGCTGATCGCGGGTGCCCTTCTGATCACCTTCCTGGTACTGGTGAAGTTCAACTTCAACATCTCCGACCTGCTGGGCAAGGCCGCCGAGAACAGCGGACAGGGGGCGAAATTCCTCGAGCCCGGCCTCAAGTACGGCAAGGACTCCACGTCGAAGCTGGACTTCATCTCGCTCGGCATCGCCCTCGTCCTCGGCACCGCCGGCCTGCCGCACATCCTGATCCGCTTCTACACCGTGCCCACCGCCCAGGCCGCCCGCAAGTCCGTGAACTGGGCCATCGGCATCATCGGCGCCTTCTACCTGATGACCATCGCCCTCGGGTTCGGGGCCGCGGCCCTGCTGGAGCGGGCCGACATCCTGGCCTCGAACAAGGCCGGCAACACCGCGGCGCCGCTGCTCGCCCAAGCCGTCGGCGGCGGCCCCGACTCCACCGGCGGCGCCATCCTGCTCGCCGTGATCTCCGCGGTCGCCTTCGCCACCATCCTCGCCGTGGTCGCGGGCCTGACCCTCGCCTCCTCCTCGTCCTTCGCGCACGACCTGTACGTGAACGTGATCCGCAGGGGCAAGGCAACAGAGAAGGAGGAGGTGCGCGCCGCCCGCTGGTCCACGGTCGTCATCGGAGCCGTCGCCATCGGCCTGGGCGCCCTCGCCCGCGACCTGAACGTGGCCGGCCTGGTCGCGCTCGCCTTCGCGGTCGCCGCCTCCGCCAACCTGCCCACGATCCTCTACAGCCTCTTCTGGAAGCGTTTCACCACCCAGGGGGCGCTCTGGTCCATCTACGGCGGTCTGATCTCGGCAGTCGGCCTGGTGCTGTTCTCGCCGGTCGTGTCCGGCAAGCCCACCTCGATGTTCAAGGACGCGGACTTCTACTGGTTCCCGCTGGAGAATCCGGGCATCATCTCGATCCCCCTCGGCTTCCTCCTGGGATGGCTGGGAACCGTCCTGTCGAAGGAGAAGGCCGACCCCCAGAAGTTCGCCGAGCTGGAGGTCCGCTCCCTCACCGGTACAGGGGCGCACTGACATCGTCCGAACACCCAGCGTGGCCGCGTCGTAGGTCCCTACGACGCGGCCCCGTTACGTCTCGTTCATTTGGGCACGTCTATATGACACACGCGTCGCGTAGGCTCGAAATAGAACGCGTGACGTAGATCCATGCCGCGCGCACCCTACAGATCCGGACAGGGGAGTGGGCCCACAGTGCTTCTCGACACCTACGGCCGCGTGGCCACCGACCTGCGCGTCTCCCTCACCGACCGGTGCAACCTCCGCTGCACCTACTGCATGCCGGAAGAGGGACTGCAGTGGCTCGGCAAGTCCGACCTGCTCAGTGACGACGAGATCGTCCGGCTGATCCGCATCGCGGTCACCCGGCTCGGCATCACCGAGGTCCGCTTCACCGGCGGCGAGCCGCTGCTGCGTCCCGGCCTCGTCGGGATCGTCGAGCGGTGCGCGGCCCTGGAGCCCCGCCCGAAGATGTCCCTCACCACCAACGGCATCGGCCTCAAGCGCACCGCACAGGCGCTCAAGGCCGCCGGCCTGGACCGGGTGAACGTCTCCCTGGACACCCTGCGGCCTGAAGTCTTCAAGACCCTCACCCGCCGCGACCGGCACCACGACGTCATCGACGGCATGGCCGCGGCCCGCGAGGCCGGCCTGACCCCCGTCAAGGTCAATGCCGTGCTCATGCCCGGCCTCAACGACGACGAGGCCCCCGACCTGCTCGCCTGGGCCGTGGAGAACGAGTACGAGCTCCGCTTCATCGAGCAGATGCCGCTCGACGCCCAGCACGGCTGGAAGCGCGACGGCATGATCACCGCCGGGGACATCCTGGAATCCCTGCGCACCCGCTTCACGCTCACCGAGGAAGGCGCCGACGAGCGTGGCTCCGCCCCCGCCGAGCGCTGGGTGGTCGACGGCGGCCCCGCCACCGTCGGCGTCATCGCATCCGTCACCCGCCCGTTCTGCTCGGCCTGCGACCGTACCCGGCTCACGGCCGACGGCCAGGTCCGTACGTGCCTCTTCGCCACCGAGGAGTCGGACCTGCGCGCAGCCCTGCGCTCGGGCGCCCCGGACGAGGAGATCGCCCGGCTGTGGGAGGTCGCGATGTGGGGCAAGAAGGCCGGGTCCGGTCTCGACGACCCGTCCTTCATGCAGCCCGATCGCCCGATGTCCGCGATCGGCGGCTGAGCCGCCTCAGCGCAGGCGTTCCGAGCCCTCCGGCTGCACCCACTCGTCGAGCTTGACGACGTCCTTGAGGAAACCGCGGACCCCCAGGAATTGGGAGAGGTGTTCGCGGTGCTCCTCGCATGCCAGCCAGGTCTTGCGCCGCTCCGGCGTGTGCAGCGTCGGGTTGTTCCACGCCAGGACCCAGACGGCCGCGTCGCGGCAGCCCTTGGCGGAGCAGGTGGGGTTCGTGTCGGGGCCGGCGGAGTCAGAAGGAGTCACGGCCCAACCCTAGAACGGAATGGCGACGCCGAGCAGCCACGGGGGGAGCTGCCCGGCGTCGGTCCGTCGCTCCGACGGGGGATGCGGAGCGCGTGAGCAGTATGTCACGCAGGACCCGTTGGAGTGCACTGGAACTTCATGATTGATCTGAGCTTTTCTTGAGGTTTCCGGCGTCCAGTGCCGGCCGCACAGGAGCCGGGACGAAGTGCGAGGGCAGCGACGGCGTCGACTCGCGCCCCGCGTTGGCGATGACCACCGCCACGTACGGCAGCAGGGCTCCCGCGACGAGCGTCACGATGGCCACGGGGCGCTGCACGTTCCACAACAGCACGGTCGCGATGACCGAAAGAGTCCTGACGGCCATCGAGATCACGTATCGGCGCTGGCGGCCCCGGACGTCCTCGGCGAGTCCCATCCGCGCACCGGTGATTCGGAAGACCTCGGTCCCGTTCCGCTTCTGCCGCTTCTGCCGCTCCATGCTCCACCACCTGATCACCCGCCGGCCGCTCTCCGGCCCGGACCTCCCACGGTACGCGCCCCCTGGACGCGCGAGGAGAGGGGGACCCCTCCTGGCGCTGCCCGAAATGCGCTGTATGCCGGACGGGCCGAGACTGGCCCCACGTGCGCAGAACGCGCCAGGAGGAGGCTCGACATGTCTTGGTTGTGGGCGATCATCGTCGGTTTCGTGCTGGGGCTGATTGCCCGGGCCATCCTGCCGGGCAAGCAGCACCAGCCCCTCTGGCTGACCACCCTCTTCGGCATCGCCGGCGCGGTCCTCGGCAACGCCGTGGCCACCTGGATCGGCGTCGGCGAGACCAGGGGCATCGACTGGATCCGCCACCTGCTGCAGCTCGCCGGCGCGGTCGCCGTGGTCGCTCTCGGCGAGATGGTCTACGGGTCGATCAGGGGCCGCGGGCGCCGGACGACGTGAGGCACCCGGATCATGACGCAGGGGCCGGCCGGACCGAGTGTCCGAACCGGCCCCTGCGCCGTGTTCCGTGCCGCCCCGCGCGTCAGGCGCCGGTGACCTCGACCGCCGCCAGGTTCTTCTTGCCGCGGCGCAGCACCAGCCAGCGCCCGTGCAGCAGCTCCTCCTTGGCCGGGACCGCGTCCTCGGCGGTGACCTTCACGTTGTTCACGTAGGCACCGCCCTCCTTCACGGTCCGGCGGGCGGCCGACTTGCTCGCGACCAGACCCGTCTCAGCGAACAGGTCGACGACCAGGCCCAGGTCCGACGCCGCCACCTTGACGTGCGGCAGCTCGGACAGGGCCGCGGCCAGCGTGGCGTCGCTCAGCTCCGCCAGGTCGCCCTGGCCGAACAGCGCCTTCGAGGCCGCGATCACGGCGGCGCACTGGTCGGCGCCGTGCACGAGCGTGGTCAGCTCCTCCGCCAGCGCCCGCTGCGCGGCACGCGCCTGCGGCCGCTCGGCGGTCTGCGCCTCCAGCGCCTCCAGCTCCTCACGGGACTTGAAGGACAGGATCCGCATGTAGGTGGAGATGTCCCGGTCGTCCACGTTCAGCCAGAACTGGTAGAACGCGTACGGCGTGGTCATCTCCGGGTCGAGCCAGACGGCCCCGCTCTCGGACTTGCCGAACTTGGTGCCGTCCGCCTTGACCATCAGTGGTGTCGCCAGCGCGTGCACGACCGCACCCGGCTCCACCCGGTGGATCAGGTCGAGTCCGGCCGTCAGGTTGCCCCACTGGTCGGAGCCGCCCTGCTGGAGCACGCAGCCGTAGCGCCGGTACAGCTCCAGGAAGTCCATGCCCTGGAGCAGCTGGTAGCTGAACTCCGTGTAACTGATGCCCTGGTCGGAGTCCAGCCGCTTGGCGACGGAGTCCTTCGTCAGCATCTTGTTGACGCGGAAGTGCTTGCCGATGTCCCGGAGGAACTCGATGGCGGACATGCCCGCCGTCCAGTCCAGGTTGTTCACCATGAGCGCCGCGTTCTCGCCCTCGAAGGACAGGAAGGGCTCGATCTGGGTGCGCAGACGGGTCACCCAGCTCGCGATGGTCTCCGGGTCGTTCAGCGTCCGCTCGGCCGTCGGCCGAGGGTCACCGATCTGCCCGGTGGCCCCGCCGACCAGCGCCAGCGGCCGGTTCCCGGCCAGCTGGAGCCGGCGCACGGTGAGCACCTGCACCAGGTGCCCCACGTGCAGCGAGGCGGCCGTCGGGTCGAAGCCGCAATAGAACGTGACCGGACCGTCCGCGAAGGCCTTGCGCAGCGCTTCTTCGTCAGTGGACTGGGCGAAGAGCCCACGCCACTTCAGTTCGTCGACGATGTCCGTCACGGTCTCTCGACTCCTTCGGATGATCGGAATTGCAACACTTCGTTGCAACGATCAGTCTAGGTGGGTCAGACGCCCTTGCTGACCGAACTCATGTTGAAATCGGGGATGCGCAGGGCGGGCATCGCGGCGCGGGTGAACCAGTCGCTCCATTCGCGCGGCAGGGTCTTCTCGGTCCGGCCTGCCTCCGAGGCCCGCGACAGCAGGTCCACGGGGGACTCGTTGAAGCGGAAGTTGTTGACCTCGCCGACGACCTCGCCGTTCTCCACCAGATAGACGCCGTCCCGGGTCAGGCCCGTGAGCAGCAGCGTCGCCGGGTCCACCTCGCGGATGTACCAGAGGCAGGTCAGCAGCAGACCCCGCTCGGTGTCCGCCACCATCTCCTCCAGCGACTTGTCACCGCCGCCGTCCAGGATCAGGTTGCCGAAACCGGGGGACAGCGGCATCCCGGTCGTGCCCGCCGTGTGCCGGGTCGTCATCAGCCGGGCCAGCTCGCCGTCGCGGATCCACTCCGTGGGCGGGACCGGAAGGCCATTGTCGAAGACCGAGGCGTCGTCGCTGGAGCTGTGCGCGATCACGAACGGCGGGCATTCCAGACCCGGTGCGTCCGGGTCGCTGCGCAGGGTCAGCGGGAGCCGGGACAGCTTCTCGCCGAGCCGGGTACCGCCGCCGGGCTTGGAGAAGACCGTACGGCCCTCCACCGCGTCCCGGGCCGTCGCGGACCACATCTGGTAGATCAGCAGGTCCGCCACGGCCGTCGGGGGCAGCAGGGTCTCGTACCGCCCGGCAGGCAGGTCGATCTTCCGCTCCGCCCAGCCGAGGCGCACGGCGAGCTCCGCGTCCAGCACGGTCGGGTCCACGTCCTTGAAGTCCCGGGTGGAGCGGCCGGCCCAGGCCGAGCGCTGGCGGTCCGGGGACTTGGCGTTGAGCTCCAGGGTGCCGTTGGGCTGGTCGTGGCGCAGCCGCAGGCCCGTCGAGGTGCCGACGTACGTGGAGACCAGCTCGTGGTTGGCGAAGCCGTACAGCTCCCGGCCACCCTCGCGGGCCCGGGCGAAGGCCTCGCCGAGCGCCGGCGCGAAGTCCGCGAACACCGCCGAGGTGGTCTCGGCCGGGGCGTCGGTGAAGCCCGCCGAGGCCGGGGTCCCGGTGACCAGCGGCTGGGCGTCCTCGGCGGGGCCCGCTCCGCGCGCGGCCGCCTCGGCGGCCCGCACCAGCGGCTCCAGGTCCGCCGCGGTGACGGCGGAGCGCGACACGACCCCCGAGGCCGTGCCCTCCTTGCCGTCGACCGTGGCGATGACCGTCAGGGTCCGGCCGCGGGTGACTCCGTTGGTGGTGAGCGCATTGCCCGCCCAGCGCAGATTGGCGGTGGACTCCTCGTCGGCGATGACGACGCAGCCGTCGGCGGTGGACAGCTCCAGCGCCCGCTCGACGATCTCGTGCGGCTTGCTGCGTCCGTTCGAAAGCGTGCTCATCGGCCGGCCTCCTGCGTGGTGTTCAAGATGTTCACGTCGCGGAACAGCGCGGACGGGCAGCCGTGCGAGACCGACGCGACCTGGCCGGGCTGGGCCTTGCCGCAGTTGAAGGCGCCGCCCAGGACGTAGGTCTGCGGACCGCCGACCTTCTCCATCGAGCCCCAGAACTCGGTGGTGGTGGCCTGGTACGCGACGTCGCGCAGCTGTCCGGCCAGCCTGCCGTTCTCGATCCGGAAGAAGCGCTGCCCGGTGAACTGGAAGTTGTAGCGCTGCATGTCGATCGACCAGGAGCGGTCGCCGACCACGTAGATCCCGCGCTCCACCCCGCCGATCAGATCCTCGGTGGACAGTCCGCCCGGATCCGGCTGCAGCGAGACGTTCGCCATCCGCTGGACGGGCACGTGCCCGGGGGAGTCGGCGAAGGCACAGCCGTTGGAGCGCCCGAGGCCGGTCAGCTTCGCGATCCGCCGGTCCAGCTGGTAGCCGACCAGGGTGCCGTCCTTGACCAGGTCCCAGCTCTGCCCCTCGACGCCCTCGTCGTCGAAGCCGACGGTGGCCAGCCCGTGCTCGGCGGTGCGGTCACCCGTGACGTTCATGATCGGGGAGCCGTACTTGAGCTTGCCCAGCTGGTCGAAGGTGGCGAAGGAGGTCCCCGCGTACGCCGCCTCGTAGCCCAGCGCCCGGTCGAGCTCGGTGGCGTGCCCGATGGACTCGTGGATGGTGAGCCACAGGTTGGACGGGTCCACGACCAGGTCGTAGCGCCCGGCCTGCACACTCGGCGCCCGCATCTTCTCGGCGAGCAGGCCGGGGATCTCGTCCAGCTCGGTGTTCCAGTCCCAGCCGGTGCCCGTCAGGTACTCCCAGCCGCGGCCGACGGGCGGGGCGATGGTGCGCATCGAGTCGAACTCGCCGGTGGCGCCGTCGACCGCGACCGCCGTGAGCTGCGGATGGATCCGCACCCGCTGCTGCGTGGTCGAGGTCCCCGCGGTGTCGGCGTAGAACTTGTTCTCCTGCACGGCGAGCAGCGAGGCGTCCACGTGCGCGACCCCGTCGGCCGCCAGCAGGCGCGCGCTCCAGTCGGCGAGCAGCGCCGCCTTCTCCGCGTCCGGCACCTCGAAGGGGTTCACGTCGTAGGCGGAGATCCAGGTCCGCTCGGCGTGCACCGGCTCGTCGGCGAGCTCCACCCGCTCGTCCGAGCCCGCGGCCTTGATCACCTGGGCTGACAGCTTCGCCATGGCCACGGCCTGCGAGGCCACCTTGGCGGCGCCGTCCATCGTCAGGTCCACCCCGGAGGCGAATCCCCAACTGCCCCCGTGCACCACCCGGACCGCGAGGCCGAGGTCGGTGGTGTCGGACCCGCCGGAGGGCTTGGCATCCCGCAGGCGCCAGGAGGCGCTGCGGACGCGCTCCAGCCGGAAGTCGGCATGCTCGGCGCCCAGCGCGCGCGCCCGGGCGAGCGCCGCGTCGGCGAGCGCCCGCAAGGGCAGCGCGGTGAAGGCCGCGTCGATGGAATGGGGCACGGAAGTCCTCCCGGGGTCGGGGACGGTCGCTCCGATCATGTCGCGATCGGGGCGCTTGTGCCTACATCTTTCTGTAGGGACTCGACAGAGCCTGTCGCGAGGCCCTGTCGGGGGTCGATTCTCCGTACGAGGGATGTGACCTATAGGTTTTTGGTATTCAGACCGCTAGCGAAAGGGTGATCCGTTGAGCCGCTCGGTTCTCGTCACCGGAGGAAACCGGGGCATCGGCCTCGCCATCGCCCGAGCCTTCGCGGAGGCCGGCGACAAGGTCGCGATCACGTACCGGTCGGGTGAGCCGCCGCAGGCGCTCACCTCGCTCGGTGTCCTGGCGGTGCGGTGCGACATCACCGACTCCGAGCAGGTGGAGCAGGCCTACAAGCAGATCGAGGACGCGCACGGCGCCGTCGAGGTGCTCGTGGCCAACGCCGGCATCACCAAGGACACGCTGCTGATGCGGATGTCCGAGGAGGACTTCGCCTCGGTCGTCGACACGAACCTCACCGGCACCTTCCGGGTGGTCAAGCGCGCGAACCGTGGCATGCTGCGTGCCAAGAAGGGCCGAGTGGTCCTGATCTCCTCGGTCGTCGGACTGCTCGGCTCGGCAGGGCAGGCGAACTACGCCGCCTCCAAGGCCGCGCTGGTCGGCTTCGCCCGCTCGCTCGCCCGTGAGCTGGGCTCCCGCAACATCACCTTCAACGTCGTCGCCCCCGGTTTCGTGGACACCGACATGACGAAGGTGCTCACCGACGAGCAGCGCGCGGGCATCGTGGGCCAGGTGCCGCTCGGCCGTTACGCGCAGCCCGAGGAGATCGCGGCAGCCGTGAGCTTCCTGGCGTCCGACGACGCCGCGTACATCACCGGAGCCGTCATTCCCGTTGACGGCGGATTGGGCATGGGTCACTGATCACCATGAGCGGAATTCTCGAGGGCAAGCGCATCCTCATCACGGGTGTGCTGATGGAGTCCTCCATCGCCTTCCACACGGCCAGGCTGGCCCAGGAGCAGGGCGCCGAGGTCATCCTCACCGCGTGGCCGCGCCCGTCGCTGACCGAGCGCATCGCCAAGAAGCTGCCCAAGCCGGTCAAGGTGATCGAGCTCGACGTCACCAACGACGAGCACCTGGCCCGCCTGGAGGGCCTCGTCCGCGACGAGCTCGGCGGCCTCGACGGCGTCGTGCACTCCATCGGCTTCGCCCCGCAGGACGCCCTCGGCGGCAACTTCCTGAACACGCCGTTCGAGTCGGTCGCCACCGCCATGCACGTCTCGGCGTTCTCGCTGAAGTCGCTGACCATGGCCTGCAAGCCGCTCTTCCCCGCGGAGGGCGCGGCCGTCGTCGGCCTCACCTTCGACGCGCAGTTCGCCTGGCCGCAGTACGACTGGATGGGCCCGGCCAAGGCCGCGCTGGAGGCCACCAGCCGCTACCTCGCCCGCGACCTGGGCAAGGAGAACATCCGCTGCAACCTGGTCTCGGCCGGTCCGATCGGTTCGATGGCCGCGAAGTCCATCCCGGGCTTCTCGGAGCTGGCGGACGTCTGGAACTCCCGCTCCATGCTGGAGTGGGACATGAGCGACCCGGAGCCGACGGGCAAGGGCGTCGTCGCCCTGCTGTCGGACTGGTTCCCGAAGACCACCGGCGAGATCGTCCACGTGGACGGCGGCCTGCACGCGATGGGTGCCTGATCTCCGATCGGTTCCCCTGCATC